>CAMJES010000143.1 GCA_946404705.1 uncultured Ruminococcus sp.
TCATAGCCGGTGACTGGAGTTCAGACGTGTGCTCTTCCGATCTTGTTTTTTCAATTTTGATATTGGTTATCCTAACAGTATAAAAAACAGGCAGTTGTTATTATCAGCTGCCTGTTAAAAATGCTATTGAATGATAGTACGGAATAAATAAGTTGAGCACTTTTATTTCGCAGAAATACTATCAGAAATGAATTTTAATGTGTATTCTATCTCGTAAGGTGTGCTCATTGCCGTTGTATCTGCCGAAACGGGCATGTTAAAATCAAATCCCATAACAGGAATAATAAATTCCGAACCGTTTTCAGTGCTAACAGGCAGCACCTTTTCGCCATTAACCATCATGTAATCATAGCTTGAACTGCTCCATACGATATCAGCAGAGGCCTCTCCGTTTTCAACAGTAAGCTTTGCGGGAGATTGTACCGAAGCACGACCCGAACCGCCCGAAAGTTCAACCTCGACCGTATATTCACCGTCAGCAAGTCCAAGATCGGCAGCCGATTTTATGAACCCATCTCCGAATGCATCTATCGGCAGAGAATCCGCTCTGAACAGAAGAGTGCGGTCATACCAGATCTCTTTTTTCTTGCTGAAAGCTGCACAGCTTATACCCGAATCCAGTGCTTCAACGGGAACAGTAAATGTGTGATCTCCATTTTCATCTTCAACAAACGGAATGAAGCTGCTCTCATCGGCTGCAGCTGCTTCATCACCGCTTCCCATAAAAACATAGAGATAGCCTTTGCCGCTCATTGTCATTACAGCGGACATTTTCCCGTCAGACACTGTGAGAGAACACTTTGTGATATTGAACATAGCCGAGCTTGAATCAACCGTAACATCATAAGTACCGTCCTTCAAGCTGCCGGCGTAAATCGGTGTCATACCCTCTTCTACAACTTCCTCAACGGGAGCAGTCTGTACTTCGCTTTCCGTGGTTTCCGCCTCGGTGATCTTCTCACTTGATACAGTTGTATCTTCCGATGCTGCGCTTTCCTTAACAGCGGTGCTTTCCTGTGCTCCGCAGGCGGATAATGTCATCGTAACGATCAGTGCCGAAAGCATAGCAAATAGTTTATTTCTCATATCAACACTTCCTGTGAAATTTACAAGGGCGGCAGAGAAAGCCGCCCTTGTCCGGTTTATATATTAAATATTTTACTCAGCTATGGAATCAATAGCAGCCTTTGCGTGGTCAACGTATATCTGGCGGATAGCCTCGTTTTCACCTAGACCTCTGATAAGGCAGACAACCTCATATCCTTCATTCTCAAATTCTGTTTTCCATGAATCTTCCTCATCGCTTGCCATATCGTTGTTGGCATGATCGCCTGCAACTACCATAAGAGGTTCAAGAACAACTCTTTTGTAGTTTCCGGCCTGAACCTTTGCAAGAACATCATCAAGTGAAGGAACTGCTTCAACTGTGCCTATGAAATAATTTGTATAACCGTCAGCGGTAAGGAGATCCTGCAGCTTCTGATATACAGCATTGGAGTCAGCCTCTGTACCATGTCCCATAAAGCAGATAGCGGTCTCGCCGTCATCATATTCGGCAGTCCATTCTGTGATTGCCTTTTCAACTCTTGCAAAGTCATCATCGGAGGTAAGAAGAGGTTCACCGAATACGACTTTTTCAAAAGCATCTGCATAATTCGAAACTTCTTCCACAATGTCATTGTATTCAAAGCCGTTCATAAGATGTGTAGGCTGAACGACAATCGTCTTTACGCCATTGTTCACCGCACGTTCCAGAGATGCCTTAACATCGTCAATAAGAAAACCGTCACGTCTGTTTATGTGGTCAATAACAATATTTGCTGAAAAACCTCTTCTTACAGAATAATCGGGGAAAGCTGCTTCAAGATCATTTTCGATAGCGCCGATAGTAAGACGGCGATTGTCGTTGAAGCTTGTACCAAAGCTGAGAACGAGAAGTTCATTGTCACCGATCTCGTCCTGATTGCGGATATTGTCAAGAGAAGCGTCACCTGTATTGTAGTTCTCCTCGTCTTCTTCCTCAACCTCTTCTACAGATTCAGCTGTGGTTTCCTCTGCAGCAGCTGTGGTCGTTTCGACTTCGGTGGTGGTTTCGGCAACTGCTTCGGTACTGCTCTCGGTAACTGCCGATGTTGTTTCGGCTTCGGCAGTATTATTAGCTGAATTTCCGCAGGCGGTCATAGAAGCAGCCATAACCAATGACATAATAATTGCAAGTTTTTTCTTCATAATAAATTCCTCCAACCTGTTTCCGATCGGAGATATTGCATTTGAGCTGATATGCTCTTTCGTAAAATAAAAAATACCCACTTCATCACTGAAAATGGGCATAACAAAACAAGCCGTGTTAAAAACAGCTTTTTTACGTACGACCAATACCTCGTGATCTGAAAATAACAATATATTATTTTCTGTACTGACAAACGGCAGGTTTCCCGACTTACGGATCATCACACAAAAGCAGCCTTCCCAATTTCTCAGTGACCAAGTTACTTCAGTAACTTTAACGCTTTTATGCTTCCCAAATACGGTGACGAGATCGCACAGGATTCACACCTGTTTCCCTTTTAACCTCAGCGCAATGATAAATTCCTACAATGGATCTCAGAGCCTGCGGCACCGTTCATCTATTAAATTTTGAATATTTTTGTCTAAAATGGGTGATGTATACAAAACCACAAATTTAATTATATCATAAATACGGCGGTTTTCAAGTCTTTTTTGCAATAATTATCATTTTATACTAAAGATTTTTCGGTATAAGGCCTCAGATTGTTGATGTTTTTATGATAAATGACACTAAACCGAAATTACTGCCGATCCCTTCCGCCGAACATATACAACAGAGCATTACATATTGCAGCCGCAACTGTACTGCCCCCTTTTCTGCCCTTTGCAACAATATACGGAACTCCCGAGGACATTATCAGCTCTTTCGATTGAACAACATTTACAAATCCAACAGGGACACCGATAACGAGTGCAGGAATAAACCTTTTATTCAAAATTAGCTCATTAAGCCGAATAAGAGCGGTAGGAGCGTTACCCACTGCATATATGACAGGCTTATCAAGTTTTGCAGCCTTATTTACCGAAGCAGCGGCTCTTGTTGTGCCTGATTCCTTTGCTTCTTTTGCCACATCTTCATCGGACATAAAGCACATTACCTCGCACCCAAGCTTTTTTAGCGCAGAGTTATTGATGCCCGACTTAGCCATATTAGTATCTGTAACAATAACTGCTCCCGATCTAAGTATTTCGGCGGCAGATTCAATAGCATCGGGTGAAAAGCACAGATTATCACAGTATTCAAAATCGGCGGTCGTATGGATCACACGCATAACTATCGGTTTTATATCTTCGGGAATAATTCTGTCCCCGAGTTCACTTTCAATTATTTCAAAGCTGCGTTTTTCTATATCATCGGGCAGGACATACTCAAGGTTCAATATTCTATCCCCTTTCTTGCGGCAATGCCATTTTCATAAGGGTGCTTTACGCATTTTATATCGCTGATATAATCCGCATTATTAATAAAAATATCGTCGGGATCTCTTCCTGTCAGGATTATTTCAGCGTTTTTCTTTCCGTCAAAAATAAGCTTCTGCGCTTTCTCACATTCCATAAGACCGTATCTGTATGCAGAATTGAACTCATCAATAATGATCATATCAAAATTGCCGCTAAATGCTTCTTCAAGTATTTTTTCGTGACACTTTGCAATTTCAGTTTTATCCTCTTCGGTCATATTTTTGAAAAACGGATATTGTCTGTCACAGCGCAGCACCGTTATTTCGGGTATAAGCCGCAGAGTATTCAGCTCGGACGTTTCCCCGCCCTTCATAAACTGAACAAAGCATACCCTCATGCCTGCACCCGATGCTCTCAACGCCAGACCAAGAGAAGCAGTTGTTTTTCCTTTTCCATCTCCGCAGTATATATGCAAACAGCCCATATTGACCTCCAATTATCCAAAGTATTTGTAATAAAGCTCTTCGGGAATATCATAAAGCTCCATTATATTTTTCGCCGTAAACACATCGGAAGGAGAACCCGAAAGTGATATTTCTCCACCCTTTATGCAAAGCACATTATCCGCAATTTTTTCAGCCAGATCCACCTCATGCATTGACAGTATTGCGGCAATACTTTTTTCTTTAACAAGCTTTTTCAGTATCTCAAAAAATGCTATCTTATGATGAATATCAAGATACGAAGTCGGTTCATCCAGAATAAGTATCTGCGGCTCCTGGCAGATTGCTCTTGCAAGCATAACACGCTGACGCTGTCCATCGCTTATCTCATTGAAATACATATCGGCTATCTCTGTTACAGAAACTGCTTCAATTGCATCATTAACAGCATTTCTATCTTTGTCGGACAGGATACCAAAGCTGCCTGTATATGGATATCTTCCCGTTTCAACTACCTCACGGCAGGTCATAAGCTCAGGACGAATACGCTCCGTAAGCAAAACGGAAAGCTGTTTGGCCATTTCCTTATCTGTAATCTCAGAAGCATTCTTTCCGTCTATCATTATCACACCGCCCAGCGGTTCAAGATAGCCTGCAAGTGTTTTAAGCAAGGTTGATTTTCCTGTACCGTTGGGACCGATAAGTGTCAATATTTCGCCTTGCCTAATTTCAAAGCCAACGTTATTTATGATTATTTTTTTACCGTAGCCCACCGACAGATTTTCTGAGGAAATAAGTGTTTCATTTATCATAATTCCTGCCGCCTCCTGCTCACCATAATATAAATAACCACAGGTGCGCCAAAAACAGCTGTAACGGTACTTATGCTAAGCTCAGTCGGTGCGAATACCGTCCTTGCAATCATATCGCATATCATGCAGAATATGCTTCCGCCAAGGAAACATGCAGGTATCATTACAAGAGGCTTTGACGTTTTAAACAGCACCCGTATTATGTGCGGAACAGCTATTCCCACAAAGGAAACAGGTCCCGCAAATGCAGTTACAGCAGCAGAAAGAAGCCCCGAAAGAATTATCAGCATAACACGCAGCAGCTTAATATCAACTCCCATATTCTTTGCATAGCTTTCTCCCAGCATATATGCTCCTATGGGCTTTGAGATGAGGAGTGAACCTATCAGACCGATCATTACAAAAGCCAAAATCACCTTGACATTATCCATACTTGTTCCCGAAAAAGTACCCACAGACCAGCCGTGAAGATTGACAATATCAGAATCGTCCGCAAAAGTTACAAGAAAATCGGTGACCGCCGAGCATATGTAGCTTATCATCACTCCGCAGACCACCAGCATGGACATTTGCTTGACTTTTCTTGAAATAAGCAGTACAAATCCGAGAGAAATAAGTGAACCGAAAAACGCCGAGATTATCAGAACTGCTGAACTAAGCGCACCTATCATTCCGACAGAATATATCATAGTTATAGCAACAATGAGCTTTGCTCCCGAAGATACTCCGAGAACAAACGGACCTGCGATAGGATTATGGAAAAAGGTCTGAAGAAGATAACCCGAAAGAGAAAGCGCTCCCCCGAGAAGAAGTGCCGCCAATGCTCTGGGAATGCGTATTTTCAGCAGTATATCCGATGACGTGTTTCTCTTTCCCACAAAAGTATCAATTACTTCGGCAAACGTAATATTCGCACTTCCGACAAGTATATTTGCAAAAAGAACAATTATTACACCAAACAAAAGCATGGTAAATATAGTGATGCTTCTTTTTCTGCTCACCGATTTTCACCACTTTCCAATTTGAAAAAGAATTCCAATGCTGCGGTTTCATAATTATCGGAAAATATCAGATTCATTTCGGAAATAGCTGTTCCAAGCTTTCCCGATTCCTGATACAAAGCGGGTTTTGTACACCAAACATTTCCCTCTCTGACAGCCTTAAAATCCGACAATATTTCATTTTTTGCAACAAGCTGTTCCACCGTAGTTACTTCTCCGTCAATAGTACTGTTGTATATTATTATATCGGCGTCTTTGGCAAGGGTATAGAATTGTTCCGCTTCAGATCGGAAGAGCACACG
>CAMJES010000144.1 GCA_946404705.1 uncultured Ruminococcus sp.
CTTGGATTATTCTATCTGTCGGCTTTGTCTATAGAACGATTTGGAATTAGTATAAGGCTTGAATAAGATCATTCAAAAAGCTAATTCTTTTGACTATTTACCTAAATTTAAGCGAAATATCAAGCACGCGGTTATGAAAATTAACAAAAATATGCTTGACAGAACTGTTTAAACATTGTAATATAAATGTATAATATAACCTCTGAAAGGGGTAGATATAAATGAATGGAAAAAGGGATAAGTTACACAGCATTTTGTTAAAATTCACCGCAGTTTTTTTCGCAGCGGTTATGCTGACCTCTGCGGCAGGATTTACCGTTTCGGCTCAGAAATATTCGGCAGATGATTTCGTTCACGCCGAGGGGAGCAAGATAATCGGAACGGACGGAAAGGAACTCCGTATTCAAGGAATGGCTCTCGGAAATTCTGTGTGGGGCAATCCATCCCTTCCCGATACATCGCATCATAATGAAAAGACATACAAAGAGCTTTCGAAAATGGGTTTTAACAGCGTAAGATTTTATATCAACTACGGCTTGTTTGAAGACGATAAAAAACCGTATAAATATAAGCAATCAGGTTTTGAATGGCTCGATAAAAACATAAAATGGGCAAAAAAATACGGTATGGGCATAATCATAAATATGCATTGTCCGCAGGGCGGATATCAGTCAACGGGCGGCGGAATGGAGCTTTGGACGGATAAGAGCAATCAGGACAGGCTGACCGCACTTTGGAAAGCGATCGCAAAGCGTTATGCGAACGAGCCGACTGTCTGGGGCTACGGACTTATAAATGAACCCGTTGTTCCTATGAAGGACACTTTGGAGCAGACATACGAACAGTATAATAAGCTTATGAACAGGATAACTGCGGCGATAAGAAAGGTTTCGCCTTATCAGGCGGTGTTTGTCGAAGGTGTAGGCTGCGCAGTCAAGTCTGACGGGGAAAGAGAGTATGAATACTTTACTCCCGAACACTCTTTTGCAAAAATAAACGATAAAAATGTAATCTATGAGTTCCATAAATACGACGCTTTTTATTTCACGCATCAGAATACCGACTGGGCAGGTACGAAAGGCATCACAATGACATATCCTTCCGATGTGGTTGTCGGTGAGAATGTTGTAAACGGCTGGGTCGGCTGCATATCTGCATCAAAAAAATCGTCGGCAAGCGGCGGATGGTCATATTTTGAGAGCCAAACTATCTCTTCATCGAACAAGGCAAACATTGTGACGCCTGTCGTGACCGCTTCAAACCTCGGAGAGGGAGGTACAGCATATTTCGACGATATCACGCTGACCGAGATATCCCCGAAAGGAAAGCGCAGAACGCTCTTTACAGCCGACTTTTCCGACGGTGTTCTCAACAGCAGTCCGTGGAGCGAGGACGGCAGCGGCGTTTCCGAATATTATGACGGCGACGGAAACAATGCAAAAGGCTGTCTGAAAATATCGGGTACAGCATCGATGTATGTACAAAATTTCAAGCGGTTTGAGATGAAAAAGGGATATAAGTACATAGTGTCGGGATATATCAAATCCGACAGCAGCTCGCCCGAGATAGGAATGGATATGTCACTCAGCGAAAATATCTTCAGCTTTGACAAGGATTTTCTTGAAGAATGCTTTATGCCGTATGTAAAGTTCTCCGAAGAACATAATGTTCCGCTTTATCTCGGTGAGTTCGGTGTTATTTCGGAAGGTTTCGAAAACGGACGCAACGGTGTCGGCTGGGTAAGAGATATGATAAGTATATGCCGCAAATACAACATCGGATTTGATTATCACGTTTACAATGAATACAGTTTCGGGTTGTATGACGCTTATCCAAAGGGCAAAAACGAAGAACTTGCAAAGCTTTTTGAAGAGGTGCTGTGATAACGTTCTGCGTAGATACGGAAAAAGTTTAAACGCAAAAAGGCAATACCATACAAGCTGCATTGTAGGGTATTGCCTTTTGTTTATCCGCTGCAGTTCACATAATACTGCGCCTGCGCAGAGAACATTTCCGCATATATTCCGTTCGGCTTCACGGCAAGTTCATCGTGAGTGCCGTATTCTTTAATAGTATCATCTGCAAAAACCGCTATTTTGTCGCAGAATTTGCAGCTTGATAATCTGTGAGAAATGTATATTGCCGTCTTGCCGCCCACAAGTGAATTGAACTGGCGGTAAATATCATATTCCGCAACAGGGTCAAGTGCGGCAGTCGGTTCATCGAGAATTACAACGGGCGCATTTCTGTACAGCGCACGGCTGATCGCGGTCTTTTGCTGCTGACCGCCCGAAAGCTCCGTTCCCTTTTCATCAAAGGCTTTGAAAAGCGTTGTATCAAGTCCGTGTTCAAGCTTCTGTGCGTCATCATAAAAGCCTGACAGCTTCAACACCTCGTTTATCCGCTCATCATCGGGAGTATCGGCTAAAGCAATATTTTCACGCAGACTGAACGCGAAAAGCTGAAAATCCTGAAATACAACGGCAAAAAGCCTGCGGTATTCCTCCTCGGAGTATTCCTTGATATTCACTCCGTCAACGAGGATCTCACCCTCGGTCACATCATAAAGACGGCACAAAAGCTTGATAAAGGTCGTCTTTCCCGCGCCGTTAAGCCCCACAACGGAAAGATGTTCTCCCGACTTTATTGTGATGTTTATATCACGCAGGACATACTTCTCCGAGCGCGGATATTTAAAGCTGACATGGGAAAATTCGATAGTATGCTCGCCCTTTTTAACGGACTTTGTACCCTTTGGCATCGCCGCAGGATATGCCGTGAATTCAAGATATCTGTGAGCATAGCTGCAGCGCTTGTGAAGCTCCTGCACCGAAGAAACTATGTCATACAAGCTCCAGTAAAGCTTTGAAGCGCTGTTTATGCACATCTGAAAATCGCCAATTGTGATAGCCTTTGTGACTGCAAGAAAGCCAATGTAAAAATAGCTCATGCCGTCACGAAGCGCATTTACAGCATTTATCAGCATATTGTTCGGACGCATTTTGCGCTGCTGACCTTTCCAACATTCGACCTGCTTATCGCTGAAGCTTTCCGCCTTTTCGCACATCATATCGGCGCTGTTATAAAGGCGGATATCCTTTCCGTAGCGGAAGTCCGAAAGCTGATAGAAAACATAACCCCATATTCTGTTCATTTTTGAAAGCTGCATAAAGCCTTCCGCTTCAATTTTGTTATTCTTTGCGTTGAATATAGTGATAAGCACCAGCGAAATAAGCTGCACGGGGATAAGCCACGGGCAGGTGATGATTATGAGGAACGACACGCTCAAAAGAATTGCAACACTTGATATAATGGTATATAGCTGTGTAAGAATTCCGATAGCTCCGCCGCTGTACCAACTGATACCGTCTTTTGCCTTTGAAAGCTTGTCAAGTGCTTCGGGGTCTTCGGTATGTTCAAAGTCCATTTCCATGGTATGACGTGAAAGCTCTGTTTCAAAGTATTGGTCGAACCATTCACGTCTGACATCCATAAGCTGTGCTTCGAGGTTTAACAGAAGGTTTGTAAAAAGGGCTATTCCTACGATGAGGGCTGCATATATGACAATTTTTGAAAAATGATCATCCAAAGGCTCGCCGCCAATTATGAGGACAAGCTCATCAATAAGAAATTTTGGCAGAATTATGGCTGACATTTTGGCTGCAAAGTCTGTCACGAAGGCAAGCAAATATAAAAAGAATACGGAGGGTTTTTCCTTACTTACGGTTTTCAGCATAAACATCAAGGTTTCGCAGACTATATTTTCTTTCGCTTTACGCATTGACCGCCACCTCACTTTCGGGATCATCAACATAATATTGCGCTTGGATACGGAACATCTCCGCATAAGCGCCGTTTTGCCTGAGCAGACTTTCGTGAGTGCCGTATTCCACCATTTCGCCGTCCTTGAACATCGCAACGTTTGAGCAGAACTGCGTGGAGCTTAATCTGTGGCTGATATACACCGCCGTTTTGCCGCCGATAAGCTTGTCAAAGTCATTGTAAAGCCTGCTTTCCGCAAGAGCGTCAAGGGCGGCGGTAGGCTCGTCGAGAACCACCACGGGAGCGTCCTTATACAGCGCACGGGCAAGCGCCAGCTTCTGCTTTTCGCCGCCCGACAGGTCAACGCCGTCGTCGTGGATAACTTTAAGTATCTCGGTGGAAATGCCGTTCGGAAACTCTTTCAGCTTATCACCGAAGCCTGCGTCAATAAGGCATTTTTCTGCCTTTGTCTTGTCGGTCGCCTCGGGAGTATTCATCGAAACATTCTCCGCAAGAGGAAACGCAAACAGCTCCACATCCTGAAAAACGGGCGCAAATACGCTGTAATAGCTTTTCTTGCTGTACTCGTTTATGTTCCTGCCGTTGAGCAGAATTTCTCCCTCGGTAGGCTCATAAAGACGAAGCAATAATTTTATAAATGTGGATTTTCCTGCGCCGTTAAGCCCCACCACCGCAAGCCGTTCTCCTGCTTTTAGTTTCAGCGACAGATCTTTCAGCGCATATTTCTCCGCCTTGGGATATTTAAAGGAAACGTTTCTGAATTCAAATTCATAGCTGTCAATATCGGGAACATCATCGCCGTTATCCGCAGCGTCTTTTTCAAATTCCATAAAGCTGCGGAAATCATCGACCTGACGGCTGCAATCGAGCAGGCTTGTAACACCTTGAAGAAGATTGTTGATATAGTTGTAAAACGCCATTGACGAGCCGAGATAAAGGCTGAAATTGCCTATGGTCATTTCTCCACGCACAGTTTGATATATCAGCCAACCATATACCGCCGCCTGCGACAGGGCGAACAGAATATTGCTTATCCACGAGGTTATCAGCCACGCTTTGGCATTATTTTTCTGCGCTTCAATACGCTCCTTTTTCAGTTTCCTTATCTTGTCCGTGAGCCAGTCCTTCAATCCGAACATACGGATATCCTTGGCAGTATCAAAGTTTGTGGTCACATTCCGCAAATAGTTATCCTTGCGCCACCACGGTGCAAGCGGATCCCATACACGTTTTTTTACGGTTTTATTTGTATGATTATTAAGCAGAAAGTTTGCGATACAAATAACGATCATCAGCATCACTATAAAAATATTCATAGTGCCGAGTATGATAATTCCCACCGTAACCACCGCCGCCGACAGCATAAAATTAACGATTCCACGCATCATACCCTCAACGCCGTTGTCATTTGAGTTGCAGGCATTTCCCGCCTTCTGATAGCAGTCGAGAACATCGGGATCTTCCAGATATTCATAATCAAGCCGCATCACCTTTGCGTTTTTCTCGGACATCAGCTTAAAACGTGCGCAAATAAACCGCCACCATATCTCGCTGTAATAATAGGAATTAAGCATTGTCGAAGCAGCTTGTATGACCGTGAATATCACCATAAGCCATAAAAGCTGTTCTGTGCCTGCTTCACCCGTTATCATATCAATGACGAACTTCGAAATAAACGTCCAGAGATACTGCATAGTCGGTGCGCATATCATACCTATGGGAATAAGCCAGAGAAAGCCTTTGTTATAGCGCACCATAGCTTTCAGTATGTATTTCATATTGCTGAAAACACCGAAATCCTTATGCAGAGGATTTTGCTGCTCCTTGCTTTCTTTCATAATATCACCCCTTATTTTTTTCGAGGAAAGACAAGTCATCACGCTTGAACCACGCTTCATCACTCCAGCCCACCTGACTCTGATATCCGTTAGGCGGATTTATCATCATATCAGCACATATCATCAGCATTATCGGCGCTACTGCTTTCACAAGCGATGACTGATACATATTCTCTCCTTTGTTGTCCTCGTTTATTATGCTGCCTTTGGTAAACATTCCGTTGAAATTGCAGAGATAGTCGAGTGCCTTTTCAACCTTTTCTGTGGGAATATCCAAAAGCTTTGCAATTGTTTTGGCACGAACAGCCTCCTGCCACTTAAAGGTCAGCATATATTGAAGTATCTAGATCGGAAGAGCACACGTCTGAACTCCAGTCACCGGCTATGATAT
>CAMJES010000145.1 GCA_946404705.1 uncultured Ruminococcus sp.
ATATCATAGCCGGTGACTGGAGTTCAGACGTGTGCTCTTCCGATCTGGTTTTGCTCTCGTCAAGCTGACCCTGAACATCGGAAACAAGGTGCATTACCTTTGAGTAGCGTTCCACTCTCATAAAGTCTGTGACGTTGACCGAACCGAGCTTGCAAACTTTGCCAATGTCGTTTCTGCCGAGGTCAACGAGCATCGTGTGTTCGGAGCGCTCCTTGATGTCGTTTACAAGCTTCTGTTCATAATCCTTGTCTTCCTGCTCGGTCTTTCCTCTCGGCATCGTTCCTGCAATAGGCTTTGTTATAACAACTCCGTCCGTAACGTTGACGAGCATTTCGGGCGAAGCACCTGCGAAGCAGTAATCCTTGTGATCGAAGAAATAAAGATAAGGCGAAGGATTGGTCGAACGGAGCATTCTGTAAACATCGAACGGATTTGGCGGATTGGATATCTCAAAACGCTGTGAAAGAACTATCTGGCTGATATCGCCGTTCTTGATGTGTTCCTTGCCCTTTTCAACGATAGCCATGTATTCTTCCTTGGTGAAGTTCGACTTCACTTCAAGCTCTGCGCCGCCATTAGCACCCTCGTCAGAATCAAGAGCAGGGCAGCTGCGGAGGTATTCTGCTATTTCGCTTGCCTTGCCGAAGCATTCGTCATATCTCTTGTCAAGGTCATCGCCTGCGTTTATGTTTTGGATGATAACAGCCTTGTTTGAAAGGTGGTCGTAAGCAACGATCTCATCATAAAGGAACATATTCGAGTCGGGCATTTTAAGGTCGTCCTCGGGGATATTCGTAAGCTTGGTTTCAAAGCTTCTAACCGTGTCATAGCCGAAATAACCGATAAGTCCGCCCGTGAGCTTCGGTCTGTTCGGAAAAATGGGGGAGGTATGCTCTGCAAGAATGCTGTTGTAAAGTGCGATGGGGTCGGGGCAGTCAACGGTTTCTGTCTTGCCGTTCGTTATTATCTCAGCCTTGCTTCCGCAAATTTTTACCTCGGTTTTCGGGTCAATGCCGATAAATGAATAACGTCCCCATTGCTCGGTGTTGTCAACGCTTTCAAGAATAAAGCAGTTGTCGTATTTTTCTCTGAGTCCTGCAAAAAGTCTGACGGGAGTTGCGCTGTCTATCAGCGTTTCGTGAAATACGGGAACTGTTTTGTAGCTTGTCAGAAGCTTTTTAACTTCTTCTTTTGACGGGAATAACATAGTCATCAACCTTTCAATAAAAATATCAAGAAAATAAAAAAGAGAACCTCAGACCCGACCTTATCTAAAAGGTCAGGGACGAAGATTCTCGTGGTGCCACCCTGATTTGCGGATAAAAAAACTGCGATCCGCCTCACCGAGTATAAATGCGAACCACAGATACTATCATCATCTTATTCAAGTACGCCGCCGTCGCATCAATACCCTATCCACTAACGCAGGAAACTCGGCGCAGGCTAATAGGGGAATACCGTTCACCTTTGCTTCTCACAAACCCATTCACGCTGCTCGTAAGTCCTGCTCACACCGACCGCAGGCTCTCTGTACTCCGTCTGAAACGCTACTTGCTTTTGTTCATAGAATTTACTTAAATATTAATTTAACGTTATTATATCACAGCGTTAAAGCGTTGTCAAGTGCTTTGGAAAATTTTTTTTCTTTTTGACCTAAAGAATGGCAAATTTGTTTTATTTTTTCAATTCGGTCTTGAAATTATCGGAAAAAAGGTGTAAAATAAAATAGTATGCTGTAAAAAATCACTGGGAAAGGAAAAACGTATCATGGATAACACAAACTGGATCGAAGCGAAGATATATACGACCACCGAAGGCATTGACCCCGTCTGCGGCTGTCTGCTCGGAGTGGGGATAACAGGCTTTGAGATAAAGGATGCAAAGGATTTTGAAGAGTTCCTCGAACGCAAGGACGGAAACTGGGATTATATAGATGACGATCTTATGGAAATGCGCAACTGCGAAACCTGCGTGACGGTGTATATCGCCGAAAACGAGCAGGGCAGGGAAATGCTGGACGCTCTCAAGCAGGAGATGACAGCGCTGAAATCCCGTGATGCGGAAAATAAATTCGGCAGGCTTGAAGTTGAGCTTTTCGGCATAAAGGAAGAGGACTGGGCGAACAACTGGAAGCAGTATTTCAAGCCGTTTGAGGTCGGCACACGCCTTGCCGTTAAGCCCTCTTGGGAGGAATACGACAACCCGAACGGCAGGACTGTACTTGAAATTGACCCTGCTTCAAGCTTCGGCACAGGTCAGCACAACACTACGCGCCTTTGCCTTGAACTTATCGAAAAGACCGTCAAAAATGGCGATAAGCTTCTCGACCTCGGCTGCGGAAGCGGAATACTTTCTATCGCAGGCGTTCTACTTGGTGCGGAAAATGCAACTGCTGTCGATATCGACCAAAACTCGGTTAAAATTGCAAGGGAAAACTTTGCAAAGAACAATATTTCCGAAGATGTGTTCAAGGTTTATGTCGGAAATATAATCGGCGATGAAAAGCTGCGTGAGCAGATAGGCGGCGGATATGACCTTGTTGTCGCAAATATAGTTGCGGATGTTCTTATTGCAATGAGTCCTATTTTCGACAGTTTTATGAAGTCTGACGCTAAAATAATCATCTCGGGCATAATAATCGAACGCTGCGATGAAGTTATGGCTGCAATGGAGAAAAACGGCTTCAAGCGTATTGAGCTTCGCGAAAACGGCGGCTGGGCAGCGGCTGAATTTGTAAAGAACAACTGAAAGGGCAGAATATAATGGCAAAAAAGAAGAATTACGATAACGAAAGTATATCCATGCTCAAAGGCGCAGACCGTGTGCGTCTTCGCCCTGCCGTAATTTTCGGCTCGGACGACCTTGAAGGCTGCAAGCACTCCGTATTTGAAATAATCTCCAACTCAATAGATGAAGCCAGAGGCGGTTTCGGCGACAAGATAACCGTTACCTACTATCAGGACAAGTCCATTGAAGTCTGCGACTGCGGACGAGGCTGCCCCGTTGACTATAACAACGCCGAGGAAAGATACAACTGGGAGCTTGTCTACTGCGAGCTTTACGCTGGCGGCAAATATGACAATTCCGATTATGAATTTTCGCTCGGACTTAACGGCCTCGGCGCTTGTGCAACGCAGTATGCCTCCGAATATATGGACGTTGAAGTTCTCCGTGACGGCTTCAAGTACAACCTGCATTTTGAACACGGCGAAAATATCGGCGGACTTTCCAAAGAGCCTTACAAGGGCAAGCAAACGGGTACAAGAACGCGTTGGCGACCCGATACGGCTGTTTTCACCGATATTGACATAGAGCGCGAATACTTCGAGAATATGATGAAAAAACAGGCTGTCGTTAATCCGAAGGTAACGTTTGTTTTCCGTTATGAACTTGTAACGGGCGGCTTTGAAGAAGCGGTATATTTCTATGAAAACGGCATAACCGATTATATCGACGAGATAATCGGCGAGGACGGACTTACCTCACGCCAGTTTGTTTCCTGCGAGCGCAAGGGTCGTGACAGCGACGACCGCCCCGAGTATAAAATGAAACTCTCCTGCGCATTTGCATTCTCAAATAAGGTCAGCTTTCAGGAATACTATCATAACTCCAGTTTCCTTGAACACGAGGGTTCTCCGCAGAAAGCCGTGCGCCAGGCTTTCCGTTCGTTCATCGACAACTTTATAAAAACGAGCGGAAAGTATAAAGCAGGCGAAAAGTCTATCAAGGACGATGATGTTCTCGACAGCCTTGTTCTCGTTTCGTCAACATTTTCAACCTATACTTCCTACGCAAATCAGACCAAAAAAGCTATCAACAACAAGTCTATCTATGATAATATGGTCGATTTCCTCAAACATTCGCTTGAAGTTTACTTCATCGAAAATCCCGAGGACGCAGGAAAGATAGCCGATCAGATACTCATAAACAAGCGCAGCCGTGAATCTGCCGAGCGTATCAGACAGAACACCAAAAACAACCTCACAAAGCAGATAGACCTTGCAAATATGGTTGAAAAGTTCGTTGACTGCCGTACAAAAGACCTTTCACGCCGTGAAATTTTCATCGTGGAGGGCGACTCGGCTCTCGGCTCGTGTAAAACCGCCCGTGACGCCGAATTTCAGGCAATTATCCCAGTCCGCGGCAAGATACTCAACTGCCTTAAAGCCGACTATGCAAAGATATTCAAAAACGATATAATCACCGACCTTATAAAGGTACTCGGCTGCGGAGTTGAGGTAACGACAAAGGCTAATAAGGAGCTTTCCACGTTCAATATCGACAATCTGCGCTGGAATAAAATTATAATCTGTACCGATGCCGATGTTGACGGATTTCAGATAAGAACGCTTATCCTTACAATGCTCTATCGACTTACTCCAACGCTTATCGAGGAAGGTTATGTCTATATCGCAGAATCTCCGCTGTTTGAGATAACAACCAAGGACAAGACCTATTTTGCCTATAACGAAAAGGAAAAAATAGAGATACTTGAAATGATAGGCGAACAGAAATATAAGATCGACCGCTCGAAAGGTCTTGGTGAGAACGACCCCGAAATGATGTCGCTCACGACAATGAACCCTGCAACAAGACGTCTTATAAAGGTAACTCCTGTCGATGCGGAATCGACTGCGAATATGTTCGACCTGCTGCTCGGCGATAATCTTCAGGGCAGAAAGGACTATATTTCCGAATACGGCTGCAAGTATCTTGAACTCGCGGATATTTCATAAAGGAGGTGGGATAAATGGCAAGAAAAAAGACAGATAAAAGCGCACCTAAAAAGGCTGCGGCAGGTCTGCCCGACGCATATATCGCAGGCAGCGGTATCGTTGCAGAGGAAACAATAACCGATACCCTTGAAAAAAACTATATGCCCTACGCAATGAGCGTTATCATTTCCCGTGCGCTCCCCGAAATTGACGGCTTTAAGCCTTCCCACCGCAAGCTTCTTTATACAATGTATAAAATGGGACTGCTCAACGGCCCGAAAACCAAGTCCGCAAACATTGTCGGACAGACGATGAAGCTAAATCCTCACGGTGACGCAGCCATATACGAAACCATGGTACGTCTTTCCAAGGGAAACGAAGCACTTTTGCACCCTTATGTAGACAGCAAGGGCAACTTCGGCAAAGCCTATTCCAAAAATATGGCTTATGCCGCTTCACGATACACCGAAGCAAAGCTTGCCCCGATATGCGCCGAGCTTTTCAGCGATATCGACAAGGATACTGTTGATTTTGTGCCGAACTACGACAACGAGACTACCGAGCCGACTCTCCTGCCTGCAACATTTCCGTCCGTTCTCGTAAATGCGAATGTCGGAATTGCCGTTTCAATGGCAAGTGCAGTATGTCCGTTCAACCTCGCAGAGGTATGCGAAACGACCGTAGCGCTTATCAAGAACCCCGAGCATGATATCATGTCCACGCTCAAAGGCCCAGATTTCCCCGGCGGCGGATTTATCATCTATGACGAGCATGAACTGAAAAATGTCTATGATACGGGCAGAGGTTCTATAAAAATTCGCTCCAAGTATAACTATGACGAGTCCTCGAACTGTATCGAAGTCACCGAGATACCGCCGACAACGACTATCGAAGCAATTATGGATAAGATAATCGAGCTTGTAAAAGGCGGAAAGATAAGCGAGATATCCTATATCCGTGACGAAACCGACATCAACGGTCTGAAAATCGCGATAGACATCAAAAAGGGCGTTGACCCCGACAAGCTGATGAAAAAGCTGTTCAGAATGACCCCCTTGCAGGATTCCTACGCCTGCAACTTCAATATTCTTATAAGCGGAATGCCGAAGGTAATGGGAGTAAGGGAGATACTTGAAGAATGGGTCGCTTTCCGAAAGGAATGCGTAAAGCGCAGAGTTTATTTCGACCTTACCAAGAAAAAAAGCAAACTTCACCTGCTCAAAGGCTTGAAAAAGAGATCGGAAGAGCGTCGTGTAGGGAAAGAGTGTAGATCTCGGTG
>CAMJES010000146.1 GCA_946404705.1 uncultured Ruminococcus sp.
TATCATAGCCGGTGACTGGAGTTCAGACGTGTGCTCTTCCGATCTGAGAAGTTTTCAAACGCCCATTCGTATATGTTCTTGTGATCCTCAAACTGTCCGTTTACGGCGTTTCCGTCAGCGTCATACATCGGCGCGCCCATTGTTACAAGGAGATAGTTGTTGCCATCCTTGCGCGCCATGGAAACAAGGTTTCTTCCCGATTCATCGAGCGTTCCCGTCTTGATTCCCCTTGCGTACTGATAGTAGTAATCCGAGCTTGGGCGGAGCATTTTGTTCGTGTGATAGATAGTCGCCCAGCCCTCCGCCTGATAGTTTGTAGCCTTCATCGTGTACTCTGTGGTGCAGGCTATCTCAACGAACTTCGGGTAATTTTCGACTGCATATTTTGCGATAAGAGCCATATCGTGTGCGTTCGTGTACTGATCTTCGTCAAAAAGTCCGTGAGGATTGACGAAGTTCGTGCCTGTACAGCCGATCTCCTGAGCCTTGGCGTTCATCATATCGACAAAGTTCGGGATACTTTCGTTTCCGACATTATAAGCGAGTATACCTGCCGATTCGCAGGCGGAATACATAAGCATCGAATACATAAGGTCGGTAACGGTCGCGATCTCGCCTCTTGAATAGCCGACCGCCGAAGCGCCCTGACCGTACAGCTCGTCAAAAACAACGAGCGGAGCCTCAAACTCGGTGTTATCGAGGTCTTGAACATGGTCGAGGACGATTATCGCCGTCATTATCTTTGTCAGCGAAGCAGGATATATCTTCTTTGTGGGATTTTTTTCATATACGACAATATCCTTGTCGAGGTTGATAAGCACCGCCGCCTCGCTGTTTACGGTAAAATTCGGCGTAAAAGTAACAGCGTCCGCCTTAAACGGCATCAGCAGCGGAAAAAGTATCAAAACGGACAAAAGCACCGCTAATTTTTTCATATTCGTGACCATTCCTTTCCGGACTATCGGAGAAATAAAAGCATTTTATTATGCATTTTTTATTATACCAAATTTTCGATACAAATGGAAGTGGTAAACGAAATTTTTATCCATTTTGTAATAAATTCCGAACAGTCGGCGTTTGGAAGCAAAAACCGCCGCTCTGCAAAAGCGCAGAACGGCGGAAATTATGTATTTTTATTTTATTAGCCGGCAGCAATAGCAGCCTTGAGCTTTTCGTCAACCTCTTCAACGAGCATACCAACTGTATCACCGATAGCTTCTCTCATTGTTGCCCAGTCTGTACCGTCGAATGCAGCTCTCATACCCATCTGGTCGCCGCCGTCGGTTGTGAGTGAAGCGATATCGGTCGAGCAGCCTGCAGCCATGTCAACAACAGGATACTGTCTTGCAAGCTCATCGATCTCCTTCATCTTATCAACGATCTCCTGACTCCACTTATAGTCATCCATTGCCTTTCTGTCAGAGATAGCAATAGTTCTTTCATCAGCATTGCCAAGGACCATACATTCTGCGAACAATGCAGCACCTTCAGGATTTGCAGCTCCCTTACAAAGAGCATAACCATTAACTTTTGCGCCCTGATAAGGATCGGAACCTGCAGGAGAAGGAACAGGAACAACGCCAAGGTTTTCCGGCTCAACCTCGATGGTCCATGTTTCAGGGTCAGCCTGTACGCAGTATGGTCCGATGATATAGAAAAGCTCTGAACCTTCACCGAGCATCTGAGGCTGTTCATTCCAGCTGAACTGATCCTTGGGGAACTTGATTCCATTCTGGTTGAGTTCATACTGGAAGTTCATTGCCTTTTCAACGGTAGGATCGTTGATATTGCTCTGAACGCCGCCGTCAGCGCTAAGGCCGATCAAAGGAACGCCGGCAGACATAAGGAGAGCCTTTTCATTCCAGTAACCGTCAAGACCGTACTGAGAAGCGTCGGGATCTACGAAATCATAGAGCATGGACTTGAATGTATCCCAGTTCCATTCACCCTTCTCATAAAGCTCCCACGGATCGTCAAAACCCTGAGCTTCAATAGTGGACTTATCATAAAGAACAACGGCTTCAGCTGTGATAGATGTAACGAATTCAAAGTGCTTATCGCCAAACTTAAAGAGATCCATACCTGTTGAAACATTCTGCCAGATAGCGGAATTGAGGTCGATATAATCATCAACAGGCTGGAACATACCGCTGGTAAGTCCACCATTTCCGCTGATAATACCCTTAGGGAAATTAGCTGTATCATCGCCCGGGAAGATATCAACTCCGGTGCCGCCGAGGATCTCTGTGGAAAGCTTATTGTAACGCTCATTCCATGTTGTACTGATCCATTTGATGTTTCCGCCATACTTCTTTTCGAACATTTCCATTCCAACAGATTTGCTTGCGCCGGTCGTGCTGGGGTTAATGTCATAGTGAGCGAGCCATGTAACCGTCTTATTTTCCAATTCAACATCCTGGAGCTGAGTCATAACGTCAGTAAGTATCTGTTCTTCATCTTCCTGAAGACCTTCTGTATTAACTGCAACGGTCTTTGCAGTTGTAGTTGTGACGGTAGTAGTTTCTTCAGTTGTGCTGCCTTCGCTGTCGCCGCAGGCTGTAAGTGCCGCAGTCATTGACAAAGCCATGATTCCGGCAAGGATCTTCTTGGTATTTTTCATCTGTTAACCTCCAAATAGAATTTCCCATTCTCGTAACTTTAAAAATAACGCACGCTTTTCATAAAATTAAGCGCACATTTACGTTTAAGCAATAATATTATACCAAAAACACTTTTTCAAGTCAATGTTGATTTTGCATATTTGATTTTCAGCTGTTTTAGTAACTTCCTACAAAAAATAAAGCAAACCGAAGTTTTTTTGGCTTCGGTTTGCTGTTAAACGATTAAGTTATTTGTAAACTTTAAGTTATTAAATTGTTGAATTTTTATGACATTGCTTCAAGCTTGGAGTTGAACTCGTCAATAAGTATATCTGCAGCAACGCTGAGCGCTTCTCTAACCGTTGCCCAATCGCCACCCTGGAATGCAGCTCTTACACCGGTCTGACCGCTGTCAACAAGGCTGTTAAGGTCAGGCTGAACGCCGTTGCAAAGGTCGAAAACGGGGTGTTCCGCTGTCATTGCATCGATCTTGTCCTTCATTGCAAGCATTTCTTCGCTCCAACCGAAATCGTTGATGAACTTGTCACGGTTGATCTGCTGCGCTCTTTCATCGCTGCTTGCAGCAATGCAGCATTCCATGAATTTGGCAACGCCCTCGGGGTTCTGAGAACCCTTGCAGAGCATATATGCTTCAAGACCTGCCGGCAGGTAATAAGAGTCGGCATTAGGATCCTTCGGGAGCGGAACGAACATAACGTCCTCTGCGTCGCCGAATGTCAATGTCCAGATATCGGGTGAAGCGCTTATCTCATAAAGTCCGCTTATGTAGAAGAGTTCCTTGCCCTCTCCGATATATTCGATATGCGTCTGCCAGCCTGTAAGGTTCTTGTCGAGAATAAGTCCATAGTCAAAAAGCTCTCTCTGGAAGTTCATTGCACGTTCAAGATCTGCGTTATAAAAATTATCGGCAAGCTTTCCGTCCCTTATTTCAAGTGCAGGAGCGCCCGAGGTCATCATAAGCGGCTTTTCGTTGAACCAGCCGTCCAAACCGTAGTTTCCTGCTTCGACATCGCAGAATTCAAGAAGATCCTGCTTGAATGCGTCCCAAGTCCATGTTCCCTCTTCAAGCTGATCTGCAGGATCGTCCAGACCGTAGGCTTCAATGGTCTGACGATTGTAGTAAACCACCTGACCTGTCGTTGCGGCGGTTGCCATAAGATAATGCTTTCCGTTAAGAGCGAACATATCGTTTATATTCTTAACAGATGACCAAAGCTCGTTATCATAGTCGATATACTCATCGACCGGCACGAGCATTCCGTTTATTACGCAGTTCGGGAACGAGTCAAGGTCGCCGCCGGGGATAAAGTCGATTCCTTCGCCGCTTGAGATAAAGACAGCGAGCTTATCAAAGCGATCCTGCCATGTTGTTTCGTAATATTCGATAACGCCATCGTATTTTTCCTCAAAAAGCTCAAGGGAGAGTGACTTTGTGTTACCCGAAGTGGTAGCGTGAAAAGGATCGTAGAACGACATCCACTTGATAGTTTTGTTTTCAAGTTCACCGGTGAGAAGATCGGCAACGTTCTTCATCTGCTCGGCTTCCTCTTCGGAAAGCTCGGCGGTATTTATCGGAACGGTTGCCTGTGTTGTAGTTACCACAGGTTCTTCGCTGCTTCCGCAAGCGGTGAGTCCCATAGCCATAAGCGCAGCCAGAACTCCGGCAGCGGCACGTTTATAATTAACCATAATCTTTTCCTCCCTATAATCTTTAAGGTAACGCTCTCATTTCTATAAAAACATTATATCAGATAAATTATTGTCATGTCAACGTTTACATTCCTGATTTTACATCATATTTTTTGTGCAACCTGCAACATAAAATACACAAAAAATAACCCCGTCATAACTTTTATGCTATGACAGGGTTTATTTTCATTAGCTTATAGTCTTACTTCTTGATAACTCTAACCTTGATAACGGTATCAACAGCAGCAATCTTCTCAACAACAGCGTCGCTTACATCGCCTGCAACATCGAGGAGAGTATAAGCGTAGTCCTTCTTGGACTTGTTGAGCATATTTTCAATGTTAAGTCCTGCATCACCGATAGCAGTTGTAAGAGCCGAGATAACAGCAGGAACGTTCTTGTGCATTACGCAGATCTTTGTGCCGACAGCGTTCATCGAAGCGTCGGGGTAGTTTACGGAGTTCTTGATGTTTCCGTTTTCGATATAGTCGATAAGTTCGAGAGCAGCCATCTTAGCGCAGTTATCCTCGGATTCGGGAGTGGAAGCGCCGAGGTGAGGAACAGCGATAACGCCCTTTGCGCCGAGAACTTCATCGGACGGGAAGTCGGTGATATAAGCAGAAACCTTGCCGCTTTCGAGCGCAGGAAGTATAGCTGTGTTGTCAACAAGCTCGCCTCTTGCGAAGTTGAGGATGCGAACGCCGTCCTTCATTGCAGCGATTGCGTCTGCGTTGATAGTTCCCTTTGTATCAGCGTTGTAAGGAACGTGGATAGTGATATAATCTGCAGCAGCGTAAAGCTCCTTTACATCGGCAACAGTCTTTACGGACGGATCAAGGCTGAGAGCAGCCTTAACGGAGAGGAACGGATCGTAGCCGACAACATTCATACCGAGAGCGACTGCTGCGTTTGCAACGAGGACGCCGATAGCGCCAAGACCGATGATTCCGAGAGTCTTGCCCATTATCTCGGGGCCTGCAAACTGGGACTTGCCCTTTTCAACCATTTTGCCGACCTCTGCGCCGTTGCCCTTAAGACCCTGCGCCCAGATCATAGCATCGGGGATCTTTCTCGAAGTAAGGAGAAGACCTGCGATAACAAGCTCCTTAACAGCGTTTGCGTTTGCGCCGGGCGTGTTGAATACGCAGATACCCTGCTCTGCGCACTTGTCAACGGGAATGTTGTTTACGCCTGCGCCTGCACGAGCGATAGCAAGAAGATTCGGAGCGAATTCCATATCGTGCATTGCAGCGGAACGAACCATGATAGCATCGGGGTTAGCAACTTCATCGGCAACGTTATACTTTGCTGTATCAAAGTTATCCGTGCCGTACTTGGAAATTTTATTCAATGTCTGTATATTGTACATGAGAGATTACCTCCAATTTTAATATGCAGGGGACGGTTTCCCGTCCCGTCTGCACCGAATTAGGTTTGAACGGGACGGGAAACCCGTCCCCTACAATAGATTTTCAACAATTTTTCTTCGGAACACAATAATTCCGAATTCCGAATTAAAATCAGCCGTTTTCTTCTTCAAACTTCTTCATAAATTCAACGAGCTTTTCAACGCCCTCGATAGGCATAGCGTTGTAGATGGAAGCTCTCAT
>CAMJES010000147.1 GCA_946404705.1 uncultured Ruminococcus sp.
TATCATAGCCGGTGACTGGAGTTCAGACGTGTGCTCTTCCGATCTGGAAGAGCTGTTCGGCGTTGATAACGTGTTCAAGGCAGGAACAATCGGCTCGGTCGCTGACAAGACCGCTTACGGCTATGTTATGCACTACCTTGAAGAAACGGGTCAGACTGCAACGAAAGCGGAAATATCCCGACTTACTATCGGCTGCACCGGCATCAAGCGCACAACCTCTCAGCACCCCGGAGGAATGGTCGTTGTTCCCTCAAAATTTGAGGTTTACGACTTTACGCCCGTTCAGCACCCTGCTGACGACCCCGAATCCAACTTTATAACAACGCATTTCGACTTCCATTCACTTCACGATACTATTTTGAAGCTTGACGAACTCGGACACGACGTTCCGACGCTCTATAAGCATCTTGAAGACCTCACCGGAATAAAGACCGATGATATCTTCCCTGGAGATGAAAAGGTAATGAGCCTTTACACCTCCACCGAGGCTTTGGGCGTCACACCGGAACAGATAGACAGCCTTACGGGAACGCTCGCGATCCCCGAAATGGGTACGGGTTTTGCCCGTCAGATGCTTATAGACGCACAGCCGAAGAAATTCTCCGACCTTTTGCAGATATCGGGACTTTCGCACGGTACTGACGTATGGCTCGGCAATGCGCAGGATCTTATCAAAAACGGAATATGCACGATTTCCGAGGTTATCGGCTGCCGTGACGGTATTATGACATACCTTATATATCACGGCGTAGAGCCGAAAACGGCGTTCAAGATAATGGAGATAACCCGAAAGGGAAAAGCCCCGAAGCTGCTTACCGAGGAAATGAAGCAGGATATGCTTGCACACGATGTTCCGCAATGGTATATTGACAGCTGTCTTAAAATAAAGTATATGTTCCCGAAGGCACACGCAGCTGCGTATGTTATTTCGGCAAACAGACTTGCGTGGTTCAAGGTTTATTATCCGCTTGCGTTCTATGCAACGATATTTACGGTGCGCGGCGAAGATTTTGACGCTGAATCTGCAATAGCAGGAAAAGACGCGGTTCGTTTCAGACTGGATGAGCTGAAGAAAAAGGGCAACGACCGTTCGGCTAAAGAAACTTCCACAATGGATATGCTTATGATAATAAATGAGATGATGCAGAGGGGATATGAATTCCTGCCGATAGATATATATAAGTCGCACGGTACGGATTATACGATCGAGGACGGGAAGATCCGTCTTCCGTTCTGCGCTGCGGCAGGTATAGGTGCAAACGCTGGAATGGCGATCTATGAAGCTGTTCAGAAAGGCCCTCTGCTCTCGATCGATGAGCTTCAGGAACGAAGCGGTGCTACCAAAACGGTCATTGAGGTTCTTGAATCTATCGGTGCAATGGGCGATCTGCCGAAATCCGACCAGATGAGCCTCTTCTGATGCTGCTTTTATGCGATTTTGCCAAGCATTGCGATTGAATTTAGGTCAGCATAGGTTTATAATGCCTAAATTTGCCGCAGGCTATTGACAATACGATGTTACTATGTTACTATAATACCATAGTAACACTTTATCACAATGAATTACAGGAGCTTAAAGCTATGAAAAGATTTGATTTAATTACTCCCGAGGGTACAAAAGACCTGCTTTTTGAAGACTGCGTTGTCAGGAACGAAGTTGAAAAAAGAATTTCCGATATTTTCAAATCCAAGGGATACTGTGAGATAAAAACGCCCGGAATTGAGTTTTTTGATGTATTCAACCTGCGTTCGCGATATTTTCCGCAGGAAAGTATGTATAAGCTTGTTGACAGCAAGGGCAGACTGCTTGTTGTTCGTCCCGATTCGACAATGCCTATCGCAAGGGTCGCTGCAACAAGACTTCGTGAAGCAAAGCTTCCGCTGCGAATGTTCTATAATCAGAACGTATACCGCAGCAAGTCTGCAATGAGGGGCAGGAGCGATGAGATAAAGCAGATGGGAATTGAGCTTATCGGTTCTGACTCAAAAAGAGCTGACCTTGAAGTTATCACAACAGCCGTTGAAGTGCTTTCCTCCTGCGATAATGATAAATTCCGCCTTGAAATAGGCAATATCGGCTTGTTCCGCAAGCTTGTTGAAAAGCTTCCTGTTGATGAAGAAACAAGGGAAGAGATACGCAGCTTTATTGAGGTAAAAAACTATCCTGCACTCAACGATATCCTTGATTCTATCGGCAATAACGAGGTTACAAACGCATTGAAGCAGCTTCCCCGTCTTTTCGGCGGAGTTGAGGTGTTCGACAAGGCTGCAAATCTTTTGAAGGATAATGAGATCGATTTGATCTTGGCAGAGCTTAAAGCGCTTTATACCGATCTTCTGACTCTCGGCTATGACGGAAAGATAACCGTTGACCTTGGAATTGTTAACAAGATGCATTACTATACGGGCGTTGTTATCAAGGGTTATCTTGAAGGCTACGGTGACGCTGTTCTCTCGGGCGGCCGATACAATCATCTGCTTTCGGAGTTCGGTTATGATGTTCCTGCGACCGGTTTTGCGATAAATGTTGACGCAGTTTCGGGAGTTTTAAAGCGCAAGAATGAATATAAAGTTCCTGCCGCTGATGTTATCGTATTTGCAGAGGACGGATATGAGATAGACGGCTTAAAGCAGGTATCAAAGCTTGGTTCAGAGGGAAGGATAGCGATTAATTCCGTTTTTGATACGCTTGAAGAAACGGAAAAATATGCCCGTGAATTCGGAATAAAGAAAATCATCTGTGTTTCCGATAAAATAACAGAAAAGACCTTGGAGGACAGCGAAAATGTATAACGAAAACAGAAAACTGCGTATTGCTCTTACAAAGGGCAGACTTGAAAAGGATACAGTCGGTCTGCTTGAAAAGATCGGATATGACTGCTCGGCTGTCCGCGACAAGGGCAGAAAGCTTATTCTTCCCGTAGGTGACACTATTGAAGTAGTTCTTGCAAAAGCTGCCGATGTAATTACTTATGTTGAACACGGCGTTTGTGATATGGGCGTAGTCGGCAAGGATACGATAATGGAAATGAGCGGAAAGTTCTTCGAGGTTGCCGACCTCGGCTTCGGCAGATGCAAATTCGCTCTTGCAGGAAAAAAAGGCAAAAATTTTTACGAGGGTTTTAACGTAAAAACGATCGCAACAAAATATCCGAACGTTTCACGCTCGTTTTTTGAGAAAAAGGGAATGGACGTTGATATCGTAAAGATCGAGGGCAGCGTTGAGCTTGCGCCGCTGCTCGAGCTTGCAGACGCTATTGTGGATATTGTTGAAACAGGTACGACATTAAAGGAAAACGGCCTTGAAGTTTATGAAGATGTTGCACCTATTTCCGCGCGGCTCATCGTAAATACCGTAAGCCTTAAGCTCAGACAGCAGGAGATAGAGAATCTTATTGATAAGATTCAAGACAATTTGTAAGGAGAGGCCTTATGGTAAAGAAAATAGTTGAAGTTACAGATTTTAAAGAGGTATTGGAATGTGTTAATGAGATACAGGATATGTATCTGTCATCGTCCTGCGATTTAAAAGCGTTATCCGATAAAATATTATTTTTGTCTGATGCAATTATAAACAGCGAAGAAAAAAACAAGACTAATGTTCAGATTTACAGTTCTGCTTCTGTTAAAGTTATGGAGTGTTTATCCAAAAATCAGAAGTTGTCGAATAAACTGTTTTACGAATGGTATGGAGTTGTGAAGCAGCTTCTTGCCGTATTATTTATTTATAATACTGTGGATGCATTGATTTGTGAATCCGATGATGAATACCTTAATAATCTGCTGATAGATTATTTTTCAAGCCGTGATAATGATAATATTACTCTTGCACATTATTTTGCAGTCAGAAGAATTGCCCGTCAGGATGCAAAACGTTGTTATGATTTATATATTGAAGACTATAAGAAGTATCCTGACTTACTGAAAAGGATTTACAAAAAATCAACCTATGTTTACGATCAATCATCGATTTGCGATGAAATTTACAAAGAATGTCCGATATGCAGCAGCGGCGACTCAGAATATTTTTATTGTGCAAATCAGGCTCTTTTGAACAGAAATAATTTTTCACCGGCAAAACTGTGGATGAAATGCAAAAGCTGCGGTAATTTGTATGCTTATAATTTCCCAATGCAGAAAAATGGCGAGATCAATGGTCACTATACGCGCAAAAACAGTAATGGGCTGCTTGAACCTCGTAATCTGCTCAATATTTATTCAAATATATTCAACCATGTAAGAGAGATCAACAACGGCAGAAGATATCTTGAAGTTGGCATTGGATGCGGAGAAATGCTTGCTGTTGCTCTGGAAATGGGATATGATGTTTCTGCAGTTGAAATATGCAAAGAGGATTGTGAAAATGTTTCCGGTGCCCTTGGTGTTGATATAAAATGGTGCGATTTTCTGAAATATGAAACACCCGATAAGTACGATGTTATTATTATGGGTGATGTTCTTGAACATGTCGGAAAGCCTATAGATGCGCTAAAAAAGGCTTATGATATGCTTGATGGTGGCGGAGTTTTATGGCTTTCAACACCAAATTTTGAGAGTGCATTCAGTCGTATGAGAAAATTTGCGGATCCAATGTGGAATCAGGCTAATCATTTTACATATTTTTCATATGACGGTTTAAAACCTTTTTTGGATAAGTTGGGATTTGAAGTAAAACGATACGATGTAAGCAACAGATATAATGGTTCTATGGAATTATTTTTGCAAAAAAATTGAGATCAGGAGGTTACATATATGTTAAGAAAGGTTTATGCTAACGGAACAGATGAAAAAAACTTCCTTAAAGAAGTTGAAAAGCGCAACGGCGAAAAGGATAAAAAGGTTGGCGAGATCGTCAGCGAGATAATTGAAACCGTTAAAAACGGCGGAGATAAGGCTGTTAAGGATTATACCCTTAAATTTGACGGAAAACTTCCGCAGTATTATGAAGTGCCGAGAGATGTTATAAATGACGCGCTCACCGAGGCGGATACGGAGTTCGTTAATGCGCTGCTCAATGCGCAGGAGAACATTACAGATTTTCATAACCGTCAGAAGGAGCAGGGCTTTATCAATCCTCAGCCAAACGGAGTTATCCTCGGACAGAGAGTTCGCGGACTTGAAAGAGTAGGACTTTATGTTCCGGGCGGCACGGCTGCTTATCCGTCATCGGTTCTGATGAATGCGATACCTGCGAAGATAGCAGGCGTAAAAGAGATAATTATGGTTACTCCGCCTAAGAAGGACGGTACACCTAACAAGGATATCCTTGTTGCGGCTGCTATCTGCGGAGTTGACAGAGTATTCATGGCAGGCGGCGCTCAGGCAATTGCCGCTCTTGCTTATGGTACGGAAGAGATACCGAAGGTAGATAAGATCGTCGGCCCCGGAAACATTTTTGTTGCGACTGCAAAGAAGCTGCTGTTCGGTCTTGTTGATATTGATATGGTTGCAGGCCCGAGCGAGATTCTTGTTGTAGCCGATGAAACCGCAGACCCGAAGTATCTTGCAGCCGACCTTATGTCGCAGGCTGAACACGATGTTCTCGCTTCTGCAATTCTTATCACAACAAGCGAAGAAATAGCCGACAAAACTATCGCTGAAATAGAACGTCAGAAAGAAACTCTCTCACGAAAGGCTATTATAGATCAGTCGCTTGACAATTACGGCGCAGTTATCATTACAAAAACGGTTGAGAACGCTATCGAACTTGCAAATGGGCTTGCACCCGAACACCTTGAAATGCAGGTTGCAAACCCGATGCAGTACCTCGGTCAGCTTGATAACGCAGGTTCTATCTTCCTCGGAAAATACGCTCCGGAGCCGCTTGGCGACTACTATGCAGGCCCGAACCACGTTCTTCCGAGATCGGAAGAGCGTCGTGTAGGGAAAGAGTGTAGATCTCGGTGGT
>CAMJES010000148.1 GCA_946404705.1 uncultured Ruminococcus sp.
AAAGCGAAATTCTTGCAGAATTAACGTAAACTTTCGTCCGCTTCGCGGTTTTAACTACAATTCCGAATCAAAACTTTCCTCGTTTTCGAAGCTGTTTATTTCCCTTCACGTTCCAATTTTTTCATATTATCAAATTCAAGCAGCACCATTATTACCGATACTATTCCTGCCAAAAAGTCTGCACACGGTCCCGAATATACTATGCCGTCTATTCCCATTTTCATCGGCAGAAGCAGCAGAAACGGCATAAAAAATATAAACTGTCTTGTGAGCGAGAGAAAAACGCCCTTTATCGGTTTTCCTATTGAGGTGAAAAATGTTGTCGATATCGGCTGCAGGCAATTGAGCCATGTGAAAAACAGGAATATTCTAAACATCTTCTCTCCAAACTCAAAATATTCCGCCGTGCCTTCTCCGAACATTGCCATGATCTGATGCGGAAAAATCTGAAATGCTGCAAAGCACAGCAGCGAAAATACTGCGCCGACCGAGAGCGCAAGCATATATGCACTCCTTACGCGTTTATACTGCTTTGCGCCGTAGTTAAAGCTTTCGATAGGCTGTGTACCCTGCGCAAGTCCGATAACGACCGAAAACATTATTTGGTTGACTTTCATTGCGATGCCTGCGCAGGCGATAGGTACGGACGCGCCGTAAGCCGAAGCTGCGCCGTAAAATTTCAGCGAGTTATTCAGCACTATCTGAACGACCATTATCGCAAGCTGATTTATGCAGGATGCCATTCCTATTGAAGCTGTTTTCGATATATATCCGAGGTCGGGTTTAAAATGCTCTTTTTTAAGCGGAACTGTTTTAAAATGCAGCAGATATACTATTGCGATAACAGCGGAAACGACCTGACCTATAACAGTAGCAAGCGCGGCGCCGGTCATTCCCATATCCAAGCCCAGCACAAATATCGCGTCAAGCACGGTATTGAGTATCGCGCCGATAAGGTTACACGCCATTGAAATCCCAGGACTTCCGTCTGCGCGGATAAGGTGGCTGCCGCCCGTTGTAACGATAAGGAACGGAAAACCGAGCGCAGCTATCCGCACATATTCGACTGCATAGGGGAGAACGTCATCGGGCGAGCCGAACAGCTTAAGCAGCGGTTCAAGAAACAGCTCCGACACAAGCATTATCACCACACCGCAGGAAAGCAGCGTTACTATCGCATTTCCGACAAAAAACGGCGCTTTGTCGCGTTCGCCGCGCCCCATCGAAAGGTTAAAGCAGGAAGCGCCGCCTATTCCGAACAGCAGCGCAACGGCAATGCAGGAGGTCGAGAACGGAAACGCTATATTTGTTGCGGCGTTACCGAGCTGTCCGACCGAATTTCCGATAAAAAGCTGGTCAACTATATTATAAAGTGCGCCGACAAGCATTGCGACAATGCTCGGTATCGAAAATTTTATCATCAGTTTTTTTACAGGCTCACAGCCTAACGGATTGTTTTTGACTTCTTCATTCATTTTTCTTTGCTCCTTCTTCATCAACATCTTATTTTAACCCATTATTTTACATAAATCAAGAGTTTTTGATTTAAGTCGTGTAAAATGACTGTTAAAGAGTGCAGCATAGAGCGTTTAAAGTGAAATATATACAAAAACATACAAACCTAATGGGTTTTATTGTTAAAACATACAAATTATATAAAACCTATTGACAAACTTGTATTTATGTAGTATCATATAACCATAGCAAAACCTATATAACACATAGGTTTAAAGAAAAGGAGAACAGAACGATGTTTGCTTCAATTAATAAGACAAAACCTATCACAGATGCGGTCTTCCGAATGTGCTGTTGAAATTACTCTTGACCCCAAAACATAAAAATAACTTTACAATACGATATATTAAAAGGAGAAATTACAATGAGTACATTAAAAGAAAGAGATCTTAAGTTTGAAACCCTCCAGCTCCACGTTGGTCAGGAAGAAGCCGACCCCGCAACAGACGCAAGAGCCGTTCCTATCTATGCAACATCTTCATACGTTTTCCATAACTCCCAACACGCAGCCGACAGATTTGGTCTTCGTGACGCAGGAAATATCTACGGCAGACTTACCAATCCTACACAGGATATCTTCGAGCAGAGAATTGCCGCTCTCGAAGGCGGCGTTGCTGCTTTGGCAGTTGCTTCGGGTGCAGCGGCCATTACATATACTATCCAGAACCTCGCTCAGGCTGGCGACAACATCGTTGCGGCAAAGACTATCTACGGCGGTTCATACAACCTGCTTGCGCATACTCTCCCCGAATACGGCATCACAACAACATTTGTTGACCCCGACGATGAGGCTAACTTCGAAAACGCAATTAAGGACAACACCAAGGCGCTTTACATCGAAACGCTCGGCAATCCCAACTCCAATATCATCGACATTGAAAAGATCGCCGAAATTGCACATAAACACAAAATACCTCTCGTTGTGGACAGCACCTTTGCAACTCCGTACCTTGTAAGACCTATCGACTACGGCGCAGACATCGTTGTACATTCAGCAACGAAGTTCATCGGCGGCCACGGCACAGTTATCGGCGGCGTTATCATCGACAGCGGCAAGTTCGACTGGGAAGCAAGCGGCAAGTTCCCGTCCCTTACAGAACCTAACCCGAGCTACCACGGCATTAGCTTCACAAAGGCTGTCGGCGCAGCTGCATTCGTTACAAAGATAAGAGCAATACTGCTCCGTGATACGGGCGCAACGCTTTCACCTTTCCACGCATTTCTCTTCCTGCAGGGACTTGAAACGCTCTCACTTCGCGTAGAACGCCACGTTGAGAATGCACTTAAAGTCGTAGAGTTCCTCAATAACCATCCGCAGGTAGAAAAAGTCAACCACCCCTCGCTTGCAACAGGAAAGCAGAAGGAGCTTTATGATAAATATTTCCCGAACGGCGGCGGTTCTATCTTCACATTTGAGATAAAGGGAACAGAGGAAGACGCGAAGAAGTTTATCGATAACCTTAAAGTGTTCTCGCTGCTTGCGAATGTCGCAGACGTAAAGAGCCTTGCTATCCACCCTGCATCAACAACACATTCGCAGCTCAACGACGAAGAACTTGTCGAGCAGGGCATAAAGAAGAATACTATCCGTCTTTCCATAGGTACAGAGCATATCGACGATATCATCTTTGACCTTGAAGAAGCGTTTAGTTCAATTCGTAATGCGTAATTATTGCAGTCCAACATTTGTAGTTAAAACCGCGAAGCGGAGCAAAAGTTTCGTAATTCTGCTTGTTTTTCGCAGAAAAATCCGAACGGCAGTGAGGACAGAATTTACCTTTATCAAAGGTGGTGGGTGTCCAAAGGGCAAAGCCCTTGGTCGCAGGTCATTTATGACCTTTAGCAGAAGAGCGAAACTCCCTAAACCATAGCGAAAAGCAAAGCTGCGTAAAAACGAAAAACTAAAGGTTACAAAAGCGCAATTCACAAAAAAATCGGAAAACAAGAAATGTTTTGTCAAATAAAAACTTGCTAAACCGACTTTGTGAATTGCGCTTCATTCTATCCTAACAAAGTTAACTTTCCTCGGGTATAATACTAAACACCAATAAAAAACAGGAAAAAATCTGCGCCGAAATCCTATATATTCGAGATTGTCGGCTTGATTTTTTCCATATTTTAAATGGTGTTTAGTATAAAACGTGAGAAGCGAAGCGCCGAACGTTTTGACCCGACATCGTATAAACAGCTATGCACGGGGAACGACATTTAAATGTTCCCCGTGCATAGCTAATTTAATGTGCGTCTAAAGATAAAATATACTTACTTCGTTCGCATATTTTACCTTTAGAGGAAAGTTTACTTTAGGAAAATAGAATAAGCGAAATTCTTGCAAAATTAACGTAAACTTTCGTCCGCTTCGCGGTTTTAACGGCAAATGTTAGCTTCGCAATAATTCCGAATTCCGCATTCCGAATTCCGAATTTAAAAGCTCTCACTCTGTTACAAATGCATTGTAAAGTGCTTTTACTGCTGCTTCAAAGTCTTCCTCGTTAACGCCGACAATGATATTAAGCTCCGAAGAACCCTGATCTATCATCTTTACATTTATTCTTGCATCTGCAAGTGCGGAGAAGATCTTGCCTGCCGTACCTCTTGCTTTCTTCATTCCTCGTCCTACGACTGCGATAAGCGCAAGGTTGCTTTCAATCTCGATAATATCGGGATGTACACGGTAGTTTATCTCGTCAATGATGTTCTTCTCTTTTCCGAGGAGGCTTTCTGTACTTACAAGCACCGACATTGTATCAATTCCGCAGGGCATATTTTCAAAGCTGATTCCGTTCTTTTCAAGCGCACGAAGCACATTTCTGCCGAAGCCTATTTCGCTGTTCATCATATCCTTTTCGATATTGATCGCGGAGAAGCCTTTCTTTCCTGCAATTCCCGTGATAACATACTTGCTTATCTCAGCAGACTCGGAAACGATCATTGTTCCTCTGTCATCGGGTGCGTTTGTGTTGCGTATATTGATAGGGATACCTGCGGCTCTTACGGGGAAGATAGCGTCCTCGTGGAGAACGGTCGCGCCCATATATGCAAGCTCACGAAGTTCCTTATAGGTGATAGTTCTGATAGTCTTGGGGCTGTCCACGATTCTCGGGTCGCAGATAAGGAAGCCCGAAACGTCCGTCCAGTTCTCGTAAAGGTCGGCGTTTACAGCTCTTGCAACGATAGAGCCTGTGATATCCGAGCCGCCTCTGGAGAATGTCTTGATAGTATCGTTAGGCATAGAGCCGTAGAAGCCGGGAACAACGGCGTTGTCAAGTTCTGCAAGCTTTGCGGAAAGGAGTTCCTGCGTTGTGTCAAGGTCGAAAGCGCCGTCCTCGCTGAACTTGATATAACCTGCAGGGTCAACAAAGTTGTAGCCGATATATGCAGCAAGAACCTTGCTGTTGAGGTATTCGCCGCGGCTTGCAGCAAAGTCACGTCCTGCTCTGTGAGCGAAAGCGTCCTTTATCTCGATGTATTCGCCCGAAAGGTCGATGTCAACTCCGAGTTCCTTGATGATAGAATTGTATCTCTGCTCAATAGCGTCAAATTCCTTGTCGAAATTTGCACCCTTTGCAGCCTTTTCGTAGCAGGAATAGAGCATATCCGTGATCTTTATATCTTCCTTGAAACGCTTTCCGGGCGCGGAAGCAACAACAAACTTTCTGTTCGGATCTCCCTTGATGATAGCAGCAACCTTTTTAAACTGAGCGGAATCGGCGAGTGAGCTTCCTCCGAATTTTACAACCTTGATATTGTTCATAACAGCAAATCTCCTTAATATATAAAATAAATTTAATTACAAAACGCAACATTACCATTATACCTAATTAAAGTCAAATTTTCAATTGATATATAAAACAAAAATCACAGAATAAATTATGTCCTTTTGTGAAATACGACTGTACTTCACAAAAGGACAAATATAGTTCATAAATCGTTATATTTAGTGAAAAGATGTTATAATTTGTACTCGTGCGAAATTAGGAATTGCCGTTAAAACCGCGAAGCGGACGAAAAGTTTCGCTAATTCTGCAAGAATTTAGCCTTATTCAAAGGCTTGCAGGGGTCAAGGGGGGCAGCGCCACCTTGTCGCTTCCGCAGAAGCGAAACTCTCTAAACCATAGCGAAAGGCATAGTAGCAATAAACCGAAAAACCAAAGGTAAAAAAAGCGCAATTCACATCAAAAATCGGAAAAGAGAACAAGTTTTGTCAAACAAACACTTGCTGAACCGATTTGTGAATTGCGCTTATTCTATTTTCTTAAAGTAAATTTTCCTCGGGGATAAAACGTGAGAAGCGAAGCGCCGAGCGTTTTGACCCGACTTCGTTTAAACAGCTATGCACGGGTAAACTACAATTGTTTTTTACCCGTGCATAGCTGTTCAAAGTG
>CAMJES010000149.1 GCA_946404705.1 uncultured Ruminococcus sp.
GACTCTCTGCTTGTAGCCCTTTGAAAGGTTTCGGATAACGCGGTCGTAAACATCGGTTATCTTTACAAGGCCGCATACTTCTTCAAGATGTGCTTTTCTCGGAAGCTTGCATTTTTTCAGTTCATATATAAAGCCGAGGTATTCCCTGACCGTCATATCAAGATAAAGCGGAGGAATTTCGGGGAGATAGCCTATCTCCTTTTTTGCCTTCATAGGTTCGTCAAGTATGTTTATGCCGTTGATAAGCGCTTCGCCCGAAGTGGAGGAAATATAACCCGTCAGCATATTCATCGTTGTGGATTTGCCTGCTCCGTTCGGACCCAGAAAGCCGAGTATCTCACCGTCATTAACGGTAAAAGAGATGTTGTCAACGGCTTTTTTTGCGCCATATTGCTTTGTAAGGTTTCTGACCTCAATCATTTATCAGCACCGTCCCTTAAAATTAACTATATTGATGCCATTTTATCACATAACTGTGTTAATACTGTGATAAAGACGTCATAATTTTCGGATATATGAATATCTCAATTGCCAAACCTGCAATTGTAAGCTTTTATATCATACAGAAAGCTTTTCAATACCCTTTTTGATGCGCTCGACAGTCACAGCCTTGCCCATAATTGCGGCAAGTTCAACTCCGCCGCCCGGTGTGGAAAGCTTACCCGAAAGAGCCGCCCTTATCGGAAGAAGTATCCAGCCGACCTTAACGCCGAGCTTCTCTGCCTCTGCGGAAAGAATATTGTAGATGTTCTCCTCCGTCCAGTCGCTTTCGGAGATAGCTTCAAGGAGAGGGAGCGAAGCCTTGAGCGCTTCAAGACTTGTTTCGGGAGTTGTCTTCATCTTCTTGTTGAAATAAAGGTCAACGTCATACTCACGAAGCTCGTCTATGAAATCAACACGCTCGGGTATCTGTGTGAAAAGCTCGGTTCTCGGCTGAAGAACTCTTGCAAGAACATCAAGGTTAACGTTCTCGCTCTTGCAGGTCTGACGGATATACGGAAGAGCCGCTTTCTTGAACCCTTCAAGCGGAAGACGCTTTATCCATTCGAAGTTGATAGCCTTCATCTTCATCGGGTCGAATATCGCAGGCGACTTGGAAAGTCCGTGAATGTCGAATTCTTCAACAAGCTCGTCAAGAGTGAATATTTCGTTCTCCCCTTTCGGCGCCCAGCCGAGAAGTGCGATATAGTTGAGGATAGCAGGGATATAGTAGCCTGCTTCAACGAAGTCGCCGAAGTAAGCGTCACCGTCACGCTTGGAAAGCTTGTGCGTTTCATCACGCATGATATGCTCAACGTGGATATAGCACGGAACTTCCCAGCCGAATGCCTCGTAAAGAAGATTATACTTCGGCGCGGAGGACAGATATTCGTTACCTCTTACAACGTGTGTAATTCCCATAAGGTGGTCGTCAACAACGTTTGCGAAGTTGTAGGTAGGCATTCCGTCCGCCTTGATAAGTATCTGGTCGTCAAGGTCAGCGTTCGGAACTGTGATATCGCCGTAAAGCTCATCGTGGAAAGTGGTAGTTCCGTCAAGAGGAACTTTCTGACGGATAACATAAGGTGTTCCTGCATCAAGAAGCTTCTGAACTTCATCTGCAGGCAGGTCACGGCAATGTCTGTCGTATGTCGGAGTTATGCCCTTTGCGCGCTGTTCCTCGTGAACCTTGTCCATTCTTTCCTTTGTGCAGAAGCAGTAGTAAGCCTTGCCCTTCTTGACAAGCTCCTCCGCATACTGCTTGAAGATACCCATTCTCTCCGACTGGATATAAGGGCCAACGGGGCCGCCGATATCGGGGCCTTCGTCCCAGTTAAGTCCGCAAACTCTGAGCGTATCATAGATAACGTCCGTTGCGCCCTCAACAAAGCGTCCCTGGTCGGTATCCTCGATACGGAGAATGAATTTTCCGTTGTATTTCTTTGCGATAAGGTAAGTGTAGAGCGCCGTTCTTAGGTTTCCTATGTGCATAAAGCCCGTAGGACTCGGGGCAAATCTCGTTCTTACGTTTTCTGTATTCATAAAAATCATTCCTTTCTGTTTAGCTTGGAATAAGGTATAAAACACCCATGTATAAAATCGGCAGCATAAAAACTATGCCTATTATCAATGGTATAATAAAGCTTATTTTCTGTTTCTTTTTCATCACTATCGAAACGATTATCAAAATCAATCCGACAATTGACGCTATAAAAACAACAGCCGCAATTATTATCAAAAAATAAAACAGATATAGAAAAATCAGTTTTGCGTCACACTTTCAATGTCATTCCTTAACAACCATAATAACGTCCTTTTTAATCTGCGCTTTAAGCTCGTCAATGCCGCTGAATTTCACCTCGGGACGAATGAAATCTATAAGCGAAAGCTTGACGTTCTCGCCGTACAGATCGCCGTCGAAGCCGATTATGTAGGTTTCGGCAAGAACATCGCAGCTGTCCGAAACGGTAGGCTTTACACCGATATTCGTAACGCCGCTGTAAACTTTTCCGTCTATCTCTGCCCTTGAAGCGTAAACACCGAACTTCGGCAAAGTGCGTTCGCTTTCAAGCCGCTGGTTTATTGTCGGGAAATCTATCGTTCGTCCGATATGATTTCCACTTATAACGGGAAGACGGAAAAAATAATCATAGCCGAGCAGTCTGTTCGCTTCAACAATATGCCCGTCCGAGATAAGCTCACGGATATGCGTTGAGGATATCTTTCTGCCGTTTTCCTCGCTGACAGGCGGAACGGTTATCACCGATATCCCGAATTCCGAGCCGAGCATTTCCAGCGCTTTCGTATCGCCCGAAGCACCCTTTCCGAAGCGGAAATCCGTGCCGCAGACAACATATTTCGCCTTTAGCCGTTCGCACAGCACTTCCTTGACAAAGCGTTCCGCAGAATACTCTCTAAATTCCGTAAAATCGGGCGAATACACATACTCTGCGCCAAGCTTGCCAAGAATCGAAAGCTTGTCCTCACGGTTCAAGATACAGCCAAGACCGTCACCCTTTGAAGTCACCGTAGCAGTATCAAAGGTGAACACCGCCGCAGAAATATCCGTGTTCTCACGGGCGATACTTGCGGCTTTTTCTATCACGGCTCTGTGTCCAAGATGAACTCCGTCAAAAAGTCCTGCCGCAACAGCGGTAAAACCCTTGGGAACGGCATTTGTGCCAGTTAAATCTATCGTAAAACCACCCTCAGAAGTTCTTATAAACTGAAAATTCCATTGCATCGGAGTCGGCAATTCCAAGTCCGATAAAGCCTTTGTCTGCGCCGAATACACGATGTATGCCGCCGCGCTTTATGCCGCCCATTCGTTTTATATCAAGCTTTACGCCGTTTCGATAAAGCTTTTCCTGATGTTCGTTGAGCGTGACGGACGGATATTCGCCGAACACCTTATCTATCGGAAGCAGATATTTTTCGGCAGAATTTCCGCTGTCGGCATTCTCCTGCAGTTCTTCAAGACTTACGCAGTCGGAAAGCGAAAATCCGCAGGCCGCCGTCCGCACAAGGCTTGTCATAACTGCGCCGCAGCCAAGCTTTTCACCGATATCATTTATAATAGTGCGTATATATGTTCCTCTTGAACAGGAAATTTCAAGCGTTCCCTCGTGAGCGTTCTCTTCATAGCTTGTGAGTTCAAGGCTGTAAACCGTGATAGGGCGCGGCTTGCGTTCTACCTCTATCCCCTTTCGGGCGAGATCGTAGAGCCGCTGACCGTTCACCGTTACCGCTGAATACATCGGCGGTATCTGCATAATATTTCCTCGGAAATCCGTTAGCGAAGCTTCAATAGTTTCGGCTGTGATGCCATCCGCCGAAGCACACTCAACCATTTTCCCCGAGCTGTCCTGCGTATCGGACGTAAAACCGAGCCTGAAATCTGCTTTGTAGGTCTTGTCGTGGTCGGGAATTATATCACACGCCTTTGTCGCTTTTCCGACAAAAACGGGCAGAACTCCCGTTGCCATAGGGTCGAGCGTTCCTGCGTGACCGAGCCGCTTCAAGCGCAGTATTCCCCTCATTTTCGCAATAACGTCAAACGAGGTGAAGCCCTGCGGCTTGTTTACGCAGATTATCCCGTTCAGGTTGTCGTTCAAGCCGCCTATCATGCTTTTTCTCCGAGCGCTTCACCGACAGCTTTTACTATCTGTGTTTTAGCGTCTTCAATGCTTGTTTCAAACGTGCAGCCTGCCGCCTTGACATGACCGCCGCCGCCGAATTTCGAACATATTGCCGAAACGTCAATATCACCCGTAGAACGAAGCGAAGCCTTGAACTTATGCTCCTCCTTCTGGCGGATAAAAACGCCGACCTCAACCGTTTCAAGAACGGTCGTAAGTCCTGCTATACCCTCAAATTCATCTGCAGGAAGTCCCGTTTTATGCATATCATCGAGCGAAACCGCCGCTACCGAGCAGCGTTCATCGAAGTAATATTCCATACTGCCAAGAACGTGCTGCTCAACGGCAATTCTTGCTCTGCTTTTCTGGTCGAACATTCTGCGGTTTATCTTTCCTGCACCGATGTCGAATTTCATCAGTTCCGCAGCCGCAAAATGCGTTTCGGGGCCGCATGAATCGAACTTGAAGCAGCCCGTGTCGGTCGCAATGCCCGTGTAAAGGCACTTGGCGATATTCTCATCACATTCGACAAGCTTTTGACTGCTCATAAGCTTGAAAATAACCTGACAAGCGGCTGCTGCGTCCGGTTCGACAAGCGTTCTTTTCGCATAGCCGGTATTTGAGATATGGTGGTCGATGCAAAGAGCGACCTTATCCGCATAATGCGCAAAGCTTTTTCCGAGAAGCTTAGGGTCGGCAACATCGACCGCAACAACGGTCTTAAGCTCGAAATCCATCGGCTCATAACCCTCGTATATGAAGTCATAGCGCCGCGGAAGTTCATCTGCGCAATAGACATTTGCCTTCTTGCCCATTTTGCGCAGTATCGCACAAAGTCCGAAACCCGAGCCTATCGTGTCGCCGTCGGGACTTGCATGGGTAAGGATATGATAACAGTCGTTTTCACGCAAGAAATCCGCTGCTTCTTTAAAATTTATCTGCAAATGATCACAACCTTTATTCGCTCTCGTTTTCGTCATCTTTGTCATCGGCAGGCAGGATATCATGCAGCATCTGCGATATTTCAGCCGAATGTTCAATTGAATTATCGGGGATAAAATGCAGCTCGGGACATCTTCTGATATGAAGCTTGTTGGTTATCTCACGGCGGAGCATTCCCGAAGCGTTCTGCAGTCCCTTTACTGCGTTCTGCGCGTCCTCAAATCCGTTGAAGCTTGAAATGAAGACCTTGCAATGCGAGCTGTCGCCCGAGAGTTCAACTCTGACAACGGAAACCGCCATAGAGTTTACTCTCGGATCCTTTACACGCTCTCTTATAAGACCTGCTATCTCACGCATTATATCCTCGGAAAGACGCATATTCTTAAAATTAGGCATATTAACTCCTTTTGGTAAAAAGAAACTGTTTTATAATTAGTCTGCCTTGGTTTCTTCCATCATATACGCTTCAAAAATATCTCCGACCTTAACATCGTTGAACTTTTCAAGCGTAATGCCGCACTCGTAGCCCTCGGCAACTTCCTTAACGTCGTCCTTGAAACGCTTGAGAGAGGACATCTTATCGTCTGCGATAACGATACCGTCACGAACAACTCTTATCTCGGCATTTCTTGTGATCTTGCCGCTAAGAACGTAAGAGCCTGAAACTACGCCGACGCCCGTGATCTTGTAAACCTGACGGACTTCAACTCGACCGAGGCTTACCTCGTGGAACTTAGGTGCAAGCATACCAGATCGGAAGAGCACACGTCTGAACTCCAGTCACCGGCTATGATA
>CAMJES010000150.1 GCA_946404705.1 uncultured Ruminococcus sp.
GAAATCACTCGGCTATGGGGTAACGGACGATGACAAGGGTCTGCTCGGAATTGACGGACTTTCCGTTGACCCGAATGACGCTTCAAAGCTTTATCTGCTCGCAGGAACGGAGTATTTCAGCGGCGGAAAAACCGCAGTTCTTGTTTCCGATGATTACGGTGAAACATTCGATGTTGTTGACGTTACCGACAAGATCAAGGCTCACGGAAACGGAATGGGCAGAGGGAACGGTGAGAGAATAGCGGTCGACCCGAATAACGGAAGCATTATCTTTGTCGGCGGAAGAACCGGCGGAATGCTCAAAAGCACCGACAGCGGAAAAACTTGGGAACAGGTCGCAAGCTTTCCTGTTACTTCTACCGCAAACAACAACGGAATCAACGGAATACTTTTTGACCCTTCATCCGAAAAGGACGGAGCTTCGCAGAGAATATATGCGTCCGTATCAAGAAACGGCGATGACAACATCTTCGTTTCCGAGGACGGCGGCGCAAGCTGGGAGCCGCTCAAAAACGGAAATACAAAGCTTATGCCGCAGAGAATGAAGCTAAACTCAAAGGGCGATCTCTATGTAGCGTATGCAACAAAGGAAGGCCCGTGGAATGCAGGCGCAGGTGCGCTTTACAGATATAACGCAGCTGACGGTTCGGCTGAAGATATCTCACCTTTGGATGTTTCGTTCGGCGATGTGGTTATCGACCCGACAGATGATAACAAGCTTGTTGCTGTTTCGACCAACAACTGGAACGAACAGCCGAACGGAGCATTCGGCGATACGTTCTATGTTTCGACAGACGGCGGCAAAAACTGGACAAACATAATCAAGAGCATGACAATGAGCGATGGGGGCATTCCTTGGATAGAAAACTATGCTATCCATTGGTGCTGTTCGCTTGAAATAAATCCGTTCAATACAGATGAGATAATGGTTACTTCGGGCAACGGAATTTTTGCCTGCGACAATATATGGGACGAGCATCCCGAATTCTATTTTAACGCAAGAGGTATCGAGGAAGTTGTTCCCGAGGATATCATCACAATGGAGGGTTATCCTCTCGTTTCCGCGATAGGCGACTATGACGGTTTTGTACATGAAGATATACATACACCGGCACAAAGACACAAGGGACAGATCGGTTCCTGCACAAGCATTGCTATCGCATATCAGAACAGAGATTATTGGGCAAAGGTCGGCGGAAGCGACAGCGAAATGGCTCTTATTTACAGTACGGACGGCGGAGAAACATGGACGAATATCACAAATTCGCCCGAAGAGGGAAAGATACTGTATCGCGGAAAGCTTGCGTTCAATGCGGACGGTTCACGACTTTTCTGGAGTTCGTCCAATTCTATACATTCATATTATACCGATGATTTTGGAAAGACATGGACAAAATGTGAGGGTATATCGGGCAGCAATATATATTTCCTCGGCGACCCGAACAACAGCAATTATGTCTATGCCTGCGGAAAAAGCGTTGTTTTCCTCAGTTCGGACGGCGGAAAAACGTTCTCCAGAATGCAAATCGTGAGTCCGAGCTTTTCAAGATTGTGCGCAGACCCGTCCGAAGAGGGAACATTCTATATCCCTGCCGGTGCAGGACTTTTCAAGGCAACAGACCACGGTGAAAACGCGACCATTGTTGACGGCATCAAATACTGCGAAGCTGTCGGACTTGGCAAGGCAAAGAATGAGGGCGATCCGTATGTGATTTATATATACGGTACACCGAAAGATTCCGATGTCAAGGGTGTGTATATGTCCGAGGACAACGGCGCAACGTGGGTTCGCGTCAATGACGACCTTCACAACTTCGGCGGAACGGGTAACGGCGTGTTTATAAGCGGCGATATGAACGTTTACGGCAGATGCTATATGAGTACGGTAGGTCTTGGCATCGCATATTTCGATAAAAACGAGAAATAAAGGATACTTTAAGGGCAGCAGAGGTTTTCTGCTGTTCTTTTTTATGAAAATTTAGAAGTCCTTTTTTGAAAAATATGAAAAAACCTTTGATTTCTTAGAAAAATATGTTATAATATCTGTGTGTGTAATAAAATTATAAAGGATGTCAAAAAATGAGCTTTGTTGAGTTAAAGAACGTATATAAACGCTATAAAATGGGTGAAGTTACGATCAACGCTTCGGACGGAATTAATTTTAACATTGAAAAAGGCGAGTTTGCCGTTATTGTCGGCGCAAGCGGAGCAGGTAAAACCACCGTTCTGAATATGCTTGGCGGAATGGACAGCTGCGATGAGGGCGAGATAATCGTTGACGGAGTAGATATCGCAAAATATTCGCAGAAAGAGCTTATTTCATACAGACGTTATGATATCGGGTTTGTTTTCCAGTTCTATAATCTTGTTCAAAACCTTACTGCAAAGGAAAATGTCGAGCTTGCAACACAGATTTGCAAAAAACATATTGACGCAGAGCAGGTTTTGCGTGATGTTGGTCTTGCAGACAGAATGGACAACTTTCCGGCACAGCTTTCCGGCGGCGAGCAGCAGCGTGTTTCTATCGCGAGAGCGCTTGCAAAAATGCCGAAGCTGCTACTTTGCGATGAACCTACCGGTGCGCTCGATTATCAGACGGGCAAGACAATTCTCAAACTTCTGCAGGACACCTGCCGCAACACCGGCACGACTGTTGTTGTTATCACGCATAATCTTGCCATAACTCCTATGGCAGACCGTGTTATAACGATAAAAAGCAGCAAGGTTGAGAGCGTTGTTTTAAACGAAAATCCGACCTCTATTGAAAATATTGAGTGGTAAAGAGGGATTTTCTTATGAAAAAAACAATGTTCAAAAACACATTCCGAAGCATAAAAAACACATTCGGAAGATTTATCGCTATTTTTGCGATAATCGCGCTTGGTTCGGGATTTTTTTCGGGAATAAAAGCAGCTTGCCCCGATATGAAGAAAAATGCATGGAACTATTATAATGAACATAATCTTGACGATATACATATAATGTCAACGCTTGGGTTTGAGCAGAACGAGGTTGACGAGCTTAACGCTCTGGGTGATGATATAAACTCCGAGGGTGCATATTCTGCCGACCTTTTTATCGAAAGCGAAAACGTATCACGAAAGGCTGTAAAGCTATATTCTTACGATACGGAAAAGAAAATGAACATTCCCGAGCTTGTCGAAGGCAGGTTGCCAGAAAGTGCTGATGAATGCGTTGTAGATTACAAATTCCGCGGTTCGGAACAGCCGCAGATCGGCGAAAAGGTGCGCTTCTCGCCATCGGGTGAGGATGATATTTCTGATACTCTTTCACGGACGGAATATACTGTTGTAGGCTATGTAAAGCTTCCTATGTATATCTCGTTTGAGCGCGGAACGACCTCTATCGGAAACGGAAATCTGAACGGTTATGTTCTTATTCCCGAGGAAAATTTCTGCCTTGAAGTTTACACAGATGTATATGTGAAAATAAACGGAGCGGAAAAGCTTGACCCGTTTACGGAAGAATATGAAACATTTATTGATGATAAGATCGAACAGCTCGAAGCTTTCGGCGAAGCTGAAATTGAAAAGCGAGTAAAAAAGATAACCGATGAAGCTTATGAAGAAATAAACGATGCAAAGGCAGAAGTTGCTGACTCGCAAAAGGAGATCGAGGAAGCAAAAGAAAAGCTTACAGACGGCGAAATAGAGTATAATGACGGTCTGAGGTCTGTTGAAAATCTCAACAGCGTTACAGATCAGCTCAATCAAATCCTCGCCGATTATGAAACGGACGCCGTTCAAAGTGCCGAAGAAGTAACTAATGCGGTAAACACGCTTGATCAGGGTGATTTCTTTGCTGCAGATGAAACGCTTGAACAGCTGCTTACCGGTTATATGACAATCCCTGCCGCTTACGACAACGGCACAAAGGCAGCCTGCAGGCAGGGGATAGAGCAGTATATATCGGGACTTGAAGAAAATGTTTCCGAAATAGAGGACAGTCTTGCCGAGGCTCGCACAGAGCTTGACGATGCGGCTGCGGAGATAAAGGACGGCGAAGAAAAGCTGACTGAAGCGCAGGAAGATATTGCCGAAGCGGAAAGGGAAGTTGAAGAAAAGACAGAAGATGCCAAGTGGTATGTATTCAGCCGTGACGAGATTTATCCGTCCTTCGGAAATTACGGCGACGACTGCGATAAGGTCGATGCGATAGCAAAGGTTTTCCCTGTTTTCTTTATCCTTATAGCAGCGCTCGTATGTTGGACAACAATGACGAGAATGGTCGAGGAACAGCGCACACAGACGGGTACGTTCAAGGCTCTCGGCTACGGTTACGGCGACATTATGGGGCAGTATATCCTATACGCTGTTCTGGCGAGCATACCCGGAGTAGCGTTAGGCGTCACATTGGGAATAAAAACGATACCGAAGCTTATATTCACTTGTTACAAAGCGTTATATGCTTTTGATGACTTCTCTGCAGCGTTCAAGTGGGATTATGCAATAGGCTGTGCGATAGCGGCCTGCCTTTGCACGGGACTTTCATCGTTTATGGCTTGCCGAATGGAGCTTATTTCCAAACCTGCTGAGCTTATGCGCCCCAAGCCGCCGAAAAACGGAAAGCGTATCATATTGGAAAAGCTTACTTTTATTTGGAGCCGCTTGAAATTTACAACGAAGGTCACTTTCCGCAATTTGTTCCGTTATAAGAGCCGCGTTATAATGATGATAATCGGTATCGGCGGCTGTACAGCACTTTTGCTGACAGGTTTTGGACTGCGGCACTCCATTGTGAGCATTGTCGATAGGCAATATTCAGATGTTTTTGTCTATGACGCAATTATAGCGGTTGACGATGAAGAAGCTGATTATGATGCTATAAAAAATGAAGCTGAAAGTACAGGACTTGTGGAAGAGTCAATGTATGCGATGCAGAAGGTAGATGATCTTTATTCCGATGAGGGTTCGGCAGAGGTTTATTTTATCGTTCCTGATAAAAACGAAGATATAACAAAATTCTTCGATATCCACAACCGTGCATCAAGAGAACATTATGAACTTTCCGACAACGGTATCATCATCAATGAGAAGCTTGCGCGTCTGCTTGATGTAAAGATAGGCGACAGCGTATATTTTGAGCAAGGGCATTCTGTCGAAGTTTCGGGAATAATGGAAAACTATACTTTCAACTATGCCTTCATCAACTCGAACGGATTTGATAAGCTCGGACTTGATTATGAGCTGACAAACAACGTTTTGTTCCTCAATATGAACGATACGTCAAAGGAAAACGAACTTTCCGAAGCAATTGTCAATCGTGACGATGTTCTTGCGGTGAGCTATTCGTCAAACGGAAGCGAAAGTTTCCGCACACTTGTCAGCAGTCTTTCGTTTATAGTGATTCTGGTCATTGTATGTGCAGGAGCGCTTGCTTTTGTGGTAATGTTCAACCTTACTAACATTAATGTAAATGAACGTATCCATGAGCTTGCAACGATAAAGGTTCTCGGTTTCTATGACGGAGAAGTCGCAGCGTATATTTACCGTGAGAATACAATATCGGCGTTTATGGGAATGCTCACAGGTTTGGTTGTCGGAATTTTCTTTGAAAAGTTTGTCATAAAGACTTGTGAAGTCGATTCGGTAATGTTTGCGCCCGATATCCCTGCGTATTGTTTCTTTGCGGCGGCAGGACTTACGATAGTTTTTGCGGTTTTTGTTAACGTTATGCTTTATTTCCGCTTGAAAAAGATAGATATGGCGGCGTCGCTCAAATCAGTAGAATAACATCATCCTGCAAAATGATTAATACTCCCGTAAGATCGGAAGAGCACACGTCTGAACTCCAGTCACCGGCTATGATATCT
>CAMJES010000151.1 GCA_946404705.1 uncultured Ruminococcus sp.
TTCGAGATTGTCGGCTTGATTTTTTCCATATTTTAAATGGTGTTTAGTATAAAACAATTTACAGGCGTTGCCTAAAAAAATCACCAATCCGAATCCCAGTCCATGCTTTGACATAATTATACAATATTATGCAAAAGCTGTCAACATTACGGTAATAATTTCGACTTAAAGTAAGAAACCGCAGAGTAATACTAAACACCAATAAAAAACAGGAAAAAATCTGCGCCGAAATCCTATATATTCGAGATTGTCGGCTTGATTTTTTTCATATTTTAAATGGTGTTTAGTATAAATTGCTTCTGCCGTTCATCTCCATATTCGCAGTATTTTTTGCATATAAAACTATTTACTTTCAGGCAAAGCGGTATTGTATTTTTGGGATAAATATGTTATAATTTGTTTATTGATATATATAAATGATTTTAACACGCTTATACATTTCACTCGAATATATCGGAAAGGTTTGAAAATATGAGTTTTTCTGAAAAAATTATAGACGAATACAGAATAAACGCGGATAAACGCCTTGCATTTATCTGCCGTCTGATGATAGGATTTATGCTGCTTGTTGCAGCTTTGAACCTTTTGGGAATATTTAAAATAGACCCTTTTCCGCTGTATCTGACCGTGGCGATATCAATATTCAATTTTTTCCTGCCGACCTTGTTCTGCAACATTCTGAAATTTCGTCATAATGAGATACGGTATTTCGTTTTAGCGCTTATGGTTTTCCAGTCGGGTCTGCAGTATGCCGTGCTGTCTTATCATACAATAATTATGCTCGCATTCCCAATGGTTATGTCCTGCCTTTATAATGAAAGGAAATATGTCGTTTTCACATCTGTCCTCAGCCTGCCGATGGTCATTATATCGCATATCGCGGCATTCCATCTCAAAGTCGTTCCGGACGAGCCGTTGGTCACATTGAAGGGAACTATTCTTTATGGCATAGTTCCGCGCTGTATCGAGCTTACAGCCGTTGCAATATTGTGCTTTTTTATATCCGACAGAATAGAAAAGCTTGTCGCAACGCTTGCGAATAAGAATAAGGAACTGTATGAAGATCAGGAAAACCTTATACTGTCGCTTTCGCAGATCATCGAAAATAAATCGGAAAATACAGGTCAGCACGTTAAGCGTGTAGCAGAGTATACAGAGGTGCTGTGTAAAAGCCTCGGCTATAACGATGAGGAAAGCTGGAAGATAAGCCTTGCCGCAATGATGCACGACGTCGGCAAAATAATGATACCGGAGAGCATACTCGAAAAGCCTGGAAAGCTTACGGACGAAGAATTTGAAGTCGTAAAAAATCATATAAAATACGGAAAGCAGATGCTTGAAACTTCACCGGGAGAGCTGTTCAACCTGTCGACCGAGATAGCGTATCAGCACCATGAAAAATGGAACGGCACGGGATATATGGGAATGAAAGGCAGCGATATCTCACCGTGGGCGAGATGTGTGGCTCTGGCGGATGTTTTTGACGCCCTCGTCAGCCGCAGAGCCTATAAAAAACCGTGGTCGCCCGAAGAAGCGTATAACGAGATCGTGTCGCAGAGCGGAAAGCATTTCGACCCGACAGTCGTAGACGCATTTGTCCGGAATTTCGATAAATTCATTGAGATAATGAATAAATATCCCGACGACAAGGAATAATTAGGAATTCGGAATGCGGAATTCGGAATTATTGTAAAGCCAACATTTGTAGTTAAAACCGCGAAGCGGACGAAAAGTTTCGCTCAAGCCTTTTCAAAGGCTTGCGAGGGGTCAAGGGGGCGAGCAGCCCCTTGTCGCTTCCGCAGAAGCGAAACTCCCTAAACCATAGCGAAATGGTTGTAGCAAAAGTAACATAAAGTATAGCTAAAAAGCGCAATTCACACAAAAAATCGGAAAACAAGAAAAGTTTTGTCTTACAAACACTTGTTAAACCGATTTGTGAATTGCGCTTCATTCTATTTTCCTAAAGCAAACTTTCCTCGGGGATAAAACGCGAGAAGCGAAGCGCCGAGCGTTTTGACCCGACATCGTATAAACAGCTATGCACGGGAAAAAAACAATTGTCGGTTTCTCCGTGCATAGCTGTTCAAAATGCGTCTAAAGGTAAAATATACTCACTTCGTTCGCATATTTTACCTTTAGAGTAGGTTTTATTTTAGGAAGAAAGAATGAAGCGCAATTCACAAATCGGTTCAACAAGTTTTTGTAATACAAAACATTTCTTGTTTTTCGATTTTTGATGTGAATTGCGCTTTTTATAGCTGTTTGTTTTTCGGTTTATTACTGCTGTGCCTAACACTATGGTTTAGGGGAGTTTCGCGCTCTGCGGAGCGCGACAATGGGGCTGCTCGCCTCCTTGACCCCTCGCAAGCCTTTGAATAAGGCTAAATTCTTACAGAATTAGCGAAACTTTTCGTCCGCTTCGCGGTTTGCAAACAAATGTTGGAGTTCGCAATAATTCCGAATTCCTAATTCCGAATTTTACTTAACGCATGATTTCTTCGGAACAAGGACTTCCTTGCCGCCCATATACGGACGAAGAACCTCGGGGATAGTCACCGTTCCGTCTTTCTGCAGATGATTTTCAAGGAACGCAATAAGCATTCTCGGAGGTGCTACGACTGTATTGTTAAGGGTATGTGCAAAATACTTGCCGTCCTTGCCGTTTACACGGATTTTAAGACGTCTTGCCTGTGCGTCGCCGAGGTTGGAGCAGCTGCCGACTTCGAAATACTTCTTCTGACGCGGTGACCATGCTTCAACATCGTAAGACTTAACCTTAAGGTCTGCAAGGTCGCCCGAGCAGCACTCGATCGTTCTTACGGGGATATCCATTGAACGGAAGAGGTCAACTGTATTCTGCCAGAGCTTATCGAACCACATCGGGCTTTCCTCGGGCTTGCATACGACGATCATTTCCTGCTTTTCAAACTGGTGAATTCTGTAAACGCCTCTTTCCTCGATGCCGTGTGCGCCTTTCTCCTTACGGAAGCAGGGCGAATAGCTTGTGAGTGTATGCGGAAGCGTATCCTCCTGAACGATAGTATCTATATATTTACCTATCATGGAATGTTCGGAAGTTCCGATAAGGTAGAGGTCTTCGCCCTCGATCTTATACATCATTGCGTCCATCTCGGCAAAGCTCATAACGCCCGTAACAACGTTGCTGCGGATCATAAAGGGCGGAACGCAATAGGTAAAACCTCTGTCAATCATAAAATCTCTTGCATAGGAAATAACTGCGGAGTGAAGTCTTGCGATATCTCCCATAAGATAATAGAAGCCGTTTCCTGCAACTCTTCTTGCGGCGTCAAGGTCGATTCCGTCAAAGCTTTCCATTATTTCGGAGTGATAGGGAACTTCAAAATCGGGAACGACAGGTTCGCCGTACTTCTTTATCTCAACATTTTCGGAATCGTCCTTGCCGATAGGAACAGTCGGGTCGATAATGTTCGGAATGACCATCATCTTCTTGGTAAGCTCTTCCTCGGTTTCAGCTTCTTCCTTTTCAAGTGCGGCAAGCTCGTCACCGAAAGCGGTTACCTTTTTCTTTGCTTCCTCAGCCTCGTCCTTTTTGCCCTGAGCCATAAGAGCGCCGATCTCCTTGGAGGTCTTGTTTCTTATTGCGCGAAGCTCGTCAGCTTTAGTCTTTGCGGCACGAAGCTTTGCGTCAAGCTCAATTACCTCGTCAACGAGCGGGAGCTTTGCGTCCTGAAATTTTTTCTTGATGTTTTCCTTGACAACGTCCGGATTTTCGCGGACAAATTTAATATCAAGCATGATAAACTCTCCTTAAAACAAAAAATATACACACCCGAACCGTAAATTGACAGTTCAAGCCGTTATCATTTTAATTATACCATATCTGCGGCAAAAATCAATATTTTTTGAGTTATTTTACAGAATTCCCCTGTAATAAAGTCCTCTTGTGATATTTTCCGCATCAAGCTTACGGTGGTTTTCGTAACAGTCGCATACCTGCCTTACCCTCTCGGGCGATTCATCGGTGAAAACAAGCGTTATAAAGCTGCAGTTCACCTCGTTCAAACGGTCGGACAGAACAAGCACATCGCTGTTTAGAACTTCGCTTGAAACGCCGTCACATTTCACGGGGAAGAACCTGCCCGTGCGGTCGGTAAGTCCTTCCGTGCAGTTTTTGCAGCCGCCAACCGTCTGCCTTATCGGGCAGTTTCGTGTCAGCATAAGCGGCAAACGCCCGTATCCGATAATGCCATACGGCAGCATATCACCGAGCGAATTTATTTGATTAAGCTTCATCTCAAACGAAGCGGTCGCGTCCGCAAGTCCCATTTCGGCGTACTTTTGCAGCGTTAGCGAGTTGGTAACATTCAGTCCGAAATCGCCGTGCATAACGAAATCATCTCTGCAAAGCCTTATATGCGCGTAATTCGTACACAAAACATCGGTTATGCCGAGCGCTTTCAGCTTTTTAAGCTTCTCCGAAAGCTTATTTTCGTCCGTAACGAACCTCGGGAGCGCAGCACCAAGCTTAACACCCGACTGCGGTTTTGCCGAAAGAATTATATCAAGCGGCAGGAACGCTATTTCAAAGCTTTTCGGAACTCCTGCAAGTTGTTCCGCTTTGTACAGTTTTGCGCGGAAAGCCTTGTGCTTTATATTCAGCAGCTTCGGGAAGTTTAAGTTTATCTCCTCAAAACGCTGCGGCCTGCGCTTTGTGCTGATGCGCAGTACGTTCATCTTCTCAACAGCGTCACGCCTAAGCGCATTTAACGCCGATGCAGGAACGATAAGACCCTCGTCTATCTCCGTTTTGAGTTTACCGAAATCGTAGGGAGTATCGCCAAGCTTTGAAAGCTGCTTTTCTATCATTGCGCTGTCGGTCGGACGGTTCTGTGCTATCTGCGGAACATCTCCGTTCACCGTGACTTCCGCCCCGTCTGCGCTCATTGTAAGCGAAACGGGTTCGCCCGTTTTGACGATACATTCAAAATCAGCCGTGCAAGCCTTGGTTTCTCTATGGTAAAGCTCCGCAAGCTTCGGAAGTACGTCCTTTGCAGCAACAACGTCCTCTTTCTGCCGTGTTCCGAACATATCCGCTCCAAGCTTTCCCGTGAGATAACCGTCCGTGAAACCGCTTCGTGAAAAGACCGCGCGCAATGCGTCCAAATCGGGTTCTTTTCCGTCAGCTTTCGCTCTGCAAGCTGAAACCGCCGCCGCAACATACTCGGCTCGTTTCATTCTGCCCTCGATCTTTACCGAGGTAACTCCTGCCTTTTCAAGCTCAGGTATAAACTCTATCCCCGACAAGTCTTTAAGCGAAAGGTCGCAGCGGTTTTCACCCTTTATCGCCGAGAAGGGCAGTCTGCAAGCCTGCGCACAAAGCCCTCTGTCGGCACTTCTTGAACCAATCATCGCGCTCATATAGCATTGCCCCGAAACAGACATACACAGCGCACCGTGGATAAACGCCTCGACCTCGATATCAGCCGAAGCTATCTCCTTTATCGCGTCAAACGAAAGCTCTCGCGAAAGAACCACCCTTGAAAAGCCTGCTTCTTTCGCAAGCAGCGCACCCTGCTTTGTGTGAATAGACATCTGCGTCGAAGCGTTCAGCTTCATATCGGGCAAGGTCTGCTTAAGCATATACGCCGCCCCGACGTCCTGAACGATAAAAGCGTCAATGCCTATCTCTGCCGAAAGCTTCGCCGCTTTGAGAAAGTCTTCAAGCTCGCTGTCGAATACGAGCGTGTTCACCGCCTGATAGATCTTGACATTGTGCAGATGACAGTAATCAACAGCCGCCGAAAGCTCGTCCGCAGTAAAGTTCGTTGCGTTTGCT
>CAMJES010000152.1 GCA_946404705.1 uncultured Ruminococcus sp.
AACGGCTTTATGGAATAAACGAGTTATTTTGTACGGCAGCGAAGGCAATTCCAAGATATTTACAAGCGAACAGGATCTTACTCCGACAGATGCGGAATGCAGCGAGTGCAGCAGCTGCTGCAAAACAGCAAGTATGCCTAAAGCTACGGTTCGTGTTCTTGACCCTATCGCACTCGATTCAAAGTTTATCACCGTAAAGAAAAAGAAGCCGCATCCAAAGCCGTGTTATGACGATATGCCGCCTAAGCCGATGAATGAAGATTACGAAGCAGAGTATAAACCCGGCGGAGATAAGCCGCCTTGTCATGACCCGTGCAGACCGCCTTGTCCGCCGTCTTGCTGCCCACCGTGTCCCGAGCCGCATGAAACCGAAAGAGCGCTTGCAGTTTCACTCGGACTTTTCTCGATAATCCAGCTTTCACGCCCAGTATCAATAATCGTTCCCGCTTATGATTACTGTATCCCGTGTAAGGATTGCTCACTCACCGAAACAAGTGAATCTCCTTGCGATGTTTTTGATAAGCTTGAATTCCCGTCGGAGCAGTTCTTCCCTCAGCCGTCATCGGATTCAACCAAATATGGCTGCTGCGATAAGAGTGAAAAAAAGAAATGTGACTGCGACTCTGACTGACAGCGTTATAAACTGATTTTATGCAGATAAAATGCAAAAGCTTTGGTTTATGCATTTTATCTGCTTTTTTATATGTGAAAAATATATGTTTTCAGTTGCAATTTTGACGGAAAAGTGGTATAATATATTCTGTACAGATTCTGAGGGGAGATAACGTTTTTGACCGAATATATTGAAAAAATAAAGGACTTGATAAGTAAAAGCAGCGAAATTCCGCTTTGCTATGTACATAGCTTCGGCTGTCAGCAGAACGTAAGCGATGGAGAGCGGATATTGGGTCTGCTTTCAAGCTGCGGATACGGAATAACGTCCGAACCCGATTCCGCCCGGCTGATAATATACAATACCTGCGCTGTCCGTGAAAATGCCGAAAACAAGGTTTACGGAATGATAGGCGAGCTTAAACATCTCAAAGAAAAAAATCCCGAGCTTATCATAGGACTTTGTGGCTGTATGGCGCAGGAGGAAAAGACCGTTGAAAAGATACGCAGTACCTACAAGCAGGTCGATCTTATTTTCGGCACACACGCTCTTTCCGAGCTTCCGCATCTGCTTTATGATGTTCTGACAAAGCGCAAATTCGTGTTTGATACGGATGAGCATAGTCCTGTTCCGCTTAAAATACAGTCTGTTCGCCAAAGCAGCTTCAAAGCAGGTGTTCCGATAATGTACGGCTGCGATAATTTCTGTTCATACTGCATCGTTCCGTATGTCAGAGGAAGAGAAAAAAGCCGTGAGCCTGAGGATATCCTTGCCGAGATAAGAGAGCTTGCAGATAAGGGATATAAAGAGATAATGCTTCTCGGGCAGAATGTTAACTCCTATGGCAAAGGACTTAAAGAGCCGATCTGCTTTTCCGAGCTTCTACGCAGGATAAACCGAATTGAGGGTGATTTTAAGATAAGGTTTATGTCGCCGCATCCCAAGGATTGTACGCATGAATTGATAGATACGATACTTGAATGCGACAAGGTCTGCAAGCATCTTCATCTGCCGCTCCAGTCGGGAAGTGATGAGATTCTTAAAAAGATGAATCGTAAATACACCACGGAAAAATATATGGAAACGGTCGAATATGTTCGCAGCAAATCGCCCGATTTTTCGCTTACAACGGATATAATCGTTGGATTTCCTAATGAAACCTACGAGGATTTTCTCAAAACAAAAGAGATCGTTGAAAAGGTCAAATTCGATAATATCTATTCGTTTATATATTCAAAACGCAGCGGCACAAAGGCTGCGGAAATGACCGATAACACAAGCGATGAAGATAAAAGCAGGTGGATGACCGAGCTTCTTGCCGCGCAGCGCGAGATATCGACCGAGCATTACAAGCGTTTTCTTGGACGCGAGCTTGAAGTTTTGTTTGACGCAGAAAGCAAGCATGAGGGTTTTGTTACCGGAAAAAGCGATGAATTCATCATTGTCGAGGCTTTGGGGGACAAGTCGCTTATCGGTCAGCGCAAAAAAGTTAAAATCACCAAAACGTTCAACTGGGCGGTCTGCGGTGAGATTATATAGGCATTACCAAACAGCAAATCAGGAGGTCTTACTATGAACGTAATTGAAAAAGCAAGAGAACTTGGAGTTCTTATCCAGCAGGACGAGCGTTATTCCGTTTACTATGCTGCAAAGGAAGCAAACGACAAGGACGAAAATCTTCAGGATATGATAAACGAGTTCAATATGAAGCGTATGCAGCTCAATGCAGAGGTTTCAAAGGAGAACAAGAATGAAGAGCGTCTTTCTGAGCTTGATGACGCTATAAAGTCGCTTTACGGCACTATTATGGCTAACGAAAATATGATCAACTACAATAAAGCCAAAGCAGATATGGACAGTCTTCTTAACCAGATAAATATGATAATAACATATTCCGCAAACGGAGAAGATCCTCTGACCTGCCCCTGCGAAGAAGTCAATGTCAGCTGCGGCGGCGACTGCTCTGCCTGCGGCGGATGTCACTAAAATAAGTCTGTTTATTGACCTGCTTTCTGTAAGCAGGTCAATAATGCTGAATAAATAAATCTTTATTTGAGATAATGCTGTTGTCTGAAATAAGGATTTATGTAAAAATAACGAACGGAGGATAATTCTGTGGAAATTGATATGCAAAGACTTTCGCCGATGATGAAGCAGTATTTCGCTGTCAAGGAAAAATGCAAGGGATTTTTGCTTTTTTTCAGGCTCGGCGATTTCTATGAGATGTTTTTTGACGATGCTCTTTTAGCTTCAAGGGTGCTTGAACTGACACTTACAGGCCGTGACTGCGGACTTGAAGAACGTGCGCCGATGTGCGGAATACCGTATCATGCCAGCGAGTTATACATAAAAAAGCTTATTGACGCAGGATATAAGGTTGCTATCTGCGAACAGCTCACCGACCCGAAGGACGCAAAGGGCGGTATCGTTGAACGCGATATTGTCAGAATTGTGACCCCCGGAACGGTTACGGAAAGCAATCTGCTTGATGAATCCAAAAACAACTATATTGCCGCAATTTATGCCGCAGAAAAAAGCTGCGCTCTCTGTTTTGCGGATATTTCAACGGGTGAAGTTCATCTTTTCAACAAGTCCTCGAAAAATATCGAAGCTGAGGTCATAAACGAGCTTGTACGCTTCGAACCGGTTGAGATACTGTTTAACGAAAAATTCCTTGATTATAAAAATGTTCAGGAGTTTATCCGCACGAAGATGAACGTTTCCGTTCAGCTGCTTGAGGACAAGGATTTTGATATTTCCGATAAAAAGGATATTGTTTTAAAGCAGTTCAATGTAGATGACCTTGACGAGATCTCTCTGCATGAGGGAACGATCGAGGCTGACTGCGTATGCGGACTTTTCGGGTATATTTACGATACGCAGAAAACACTTGTCGGACGTTTCACCGAGATCAAGCGGTATAACGACAATTTCTTTATGGAGCTTGATTATACTGCGCGGCGAAATCTTGAACTTACCGAAACAATGCGCAGCAAAGAGAAAAAAGGCAGCCTTTTATGGGTGCTTGACCATACGAATACTTCAATGGGTAAGCGCTTGCTGAAATCCTATATCGAACAGCCGCTTGTAAAGCTTGCTATCATAACAAACCGCCTTGACGCCGTTGAGCAGCTTTGCAGGAAATCCGTCCTCCGTCAGCAGCTTTCCGACGCCCTTTCAAAGGTCTACGATATTGAACGTCTTATGACAAGGATAATGTATAAAACTGCAACTCCCCGTGATGTTAAATCGCTGTCGCTGACCGCTTTGCAGCTTCCCGAGATAAAAAGGATACTCGGTGAATTCTCGGCAAAGCTTCTTACCGAGCTTAACAGCAAGATAGATACTCTTGAAGATATTTCAAACTTGGTAGAAAGAGCAATTGTGGACGAGCCTCCGATAACCGCGAAGGAAGGCGGCGTTATCAAGGACGGATTCAATGCCGAACTTGATAATCTTCGTCATATCATAAGCGGCGGAAAAGGTATTATCGAAGAAATTGAACAGCGTGAACGCGACAGAACGGGCATAAAAAATCTGAAGATAGGTTATAACCGCGTTTTCGGCTACTATATCGAAGTTACAAAGTCGTATTATGACCTTGTTCCCGATACCTACATAAGAAAGCAAACTCTTGCGAACTGCGAAAGATTTATAACGGAAGAGCTTAAAAAGTATGAAAACGAGATACTCGGTGCAAATGAAAAGGTGCTTTCGCTTGAAGCGAATATCTTTGCCGAAGTCCGAGATTTCATCGTTGAAAAGATAACAAGAGTTCAGGAAACCGCTTCGGCTGTCGCACAGCTGGATGTGCTTTGCTCGTTTGCGTATGTTTCGCTTAAAAATGAATACACAAAACCGGATATTGCGATTGACGGAGTTATTGATATCGCAGACGGCAGACACCCCGTTGTCGAGCTTATGCTTAAAGACGAGGTTTATGTTCCGAATGATACATATCTTGATATGAACAGCAATCGTATGCAGATAATCACCGGCCCGAATATGTCCGGTAAATCAACATATATGCGTCAGGTCGCGCTTATAACGCTTATGGCGCAGATAGGCTGCTTTGTTCCCGCAAAACGCGCAAAGATAACGATAGTTGACAAGATCTTCACCCGTGTAGGCGCTTCGGATGACCTTACCGCAGGTCAGTCAACGTTTATGGTCGAAATGAGCGAGGTTGCAGATATACTCAAAAACGCAACTAAGCAAAGCCTTGTTATCCTTGACGAAGTTGGCAGAGGAACATCGACATTTGACGGAATAAGCATTGCAACATCGGTTGCGGAGTATATCGCAAATCAGCGCGTTCTCGGCTGCAAGACCCTGTTTGCAACGCATTATCATGAGCTTATAAAGCTGGAAAATCAGATCGACGGAGTAAAAAATTACAGCGTTGCAGTCAAGAAAATAGGGGAGGATATAAGGTTTTTGCGCAAGATCGTCCCCGGCGGAGTTGATGACAGCTACGGAATCGAGGTTGCAAAGCTTGCAGGACTGCCTAACAAGGTCTTGACCCGTGCAAAAGAGATACTCTCCGAAATGGAGAAGGAAAAGGCAGCCGAAAAGCTTCGCAAAGATGATGATAACGATATGCAGATATCATTCGGCGCAATGAATGATGAAATTATCCTTGACAGATTAAGAAAAACCAACGCTGACGAATTCAGCGGAGAAGAGGCAAAGCAGTTCCTTAAGGAGCTTTGTAATTCATTGTAAAATGGAGATAAAATGGGAAGAATAAATCTACTTCAGAAGGAAACATCCGAGCTTATTGCCGCAGGCGAGGTCATTGAGCGACCGAGTTCCGTTATAAAGGAACTTATCGAAAACTCAATTGACAGCGGCGCAGATAATATCACCGTTGAAATAAAAAACGGGGGAATTTCATATATCCGTATTACCGACAACGGCTGCGGAATGGAACCCGAAGATGTTCCGCTTGCTTTTCTGCGCCATGCAACGAGCAAGATAAGCTCAAAGGAAGACTTGAACAGCATAAATACGCTCGGTTTCCGTGGAGAAGCGCTTGCTTCGATCTGCGCAGTTGCAAGGGTCGAGGTGCTGACTAAGGTTTCGGGCAGTATGTACGGAACACACTATGTCATCGAAGGCTCGGAGGAAAAACTGAACGAGCAGACAGGCAGATCGGAAGAGCACACGTCTGAACTCCAGTCACCGGCTATGAT
>CAMJES010000153.1 GCA_946404705.1 uncultured Ruminococcus sp.
ATCATAGCCGGTGACTGGAGTTCAGACGTGTGCTCTTCCGATCTGTGCGTGATGACATTATCGCAATGATGAGTACATTCACACGAATTGATTACGCTTTAAGTGATAATGAAGCTGTCGGAAAGAATGAAGTAAATCCCGATACGGGCAACGCTGCAATTCCAATAGCTGTTTCTGTGCTGCTGATAATCGCATCGGCAGCTAATGTAGCTGTTAATGCTGTAAAATGGCATGAAAATAAATCTAATTAAGGAGAAATGAAAAATGACTTTATACGAAGAACTTGTAAGAAGAGGACTTATCGCTCAGGTCACCGATGAAAAGGAGATCAGCGAGATGATAAACAACGGAAAGGCTACTTTCTACATCGGCTTTGACCCTACTGCCGACAGTCTCCACGTTGGTCACTTTATGGCGCTCTGTCTTATGAAGCGTCTGCAGATGGCAGGAAACAAGCCTATCGTCCTTATCGGCGGCGGTACAGCTATGATAGGCGACCCCTCGGGCAAGACCGATATGAGAAAAATGATGACAAAGGAAACTATCGACCACAACGTTGAATGTTTTAAGAAGCAGATGAGCAGGTTTATCGACTTTTCCGAGGATAAGGCTATCGTTGTAAACAACGGCGACTGGCTGCTTGACCTGAATTATATTGACGTACTGCGTGAAGTCGGCGCCTGCTTCAGCGTAAATAAGATGCTGACCTTTGAGTGCTATAAGCAGCGTATGGAAAGAGGACTTACGTTCCTCGAATTCAACTATATGATAATGCAGAGTTACGATTTCTATATGCTTTTCCAGAAATACGGCTGTAATATGCAGTTCGGCGGCGACGACCAGTGGGCAAATATGCTCGGCGGCACGGAGCTTATCCGTAAAAAACTCGGCAAGGACGCTCACGCAATGACTATCACACTCCTTCTCAACAGCGAGGGCAAGAAAATGGGCAAGACCGAGAAGGGCGCAGTATGGCTTGACCCCGAAAAAACATCACCCTACGACTTTTTCCAGTATTGGAGAAATGTCGGTGACGCAGATGTTATCAGGTGCTTGAAAATGCTTACATTCGTTCCTATCGAACAGATCGAAGAAATGGAAAAGACCATGGAGGGCGCAGAACTTAACAAGGCAAAGGAACTCCTTGCTTATGAGCTTACAAAGCTTGTCCACGGTACAGAGGAAGCGGATAAGGCTCTCGCAGCTGCAAAGGCAATTTTCACAAACGGCGCAGCTTCCGCAGATATGCCTTCCACCGAGATCCCTGCAGCGGAGCTTGAGGGCGGCATAAATATCCTTGACCTTCTCGTTAAGACAGGACTCTGCCCGTCCAAGAGCGAGGGAAGAAGACTTGTACAGCAGAACGGCATCGCTGTTGACGATGTTAAGGTAACAGACCCGAATGCGCTTATCACAATTGAGGATTCTGTCGTTATCAAAAAGGGCAAGAAGATATTCCACAAGGCTGTAAAAGCGTAAAACTTTACAGAGTGCCTAATAAAAATATCCGCCGCAAGGTTGATTTCTTGCGGCGGATATCGTTTTTTTAAAATAAAAAGGACGCTTCTTTCGAAAGCATCCTTTTTTATGCATTACAATTGCGGTAATTATACTGCACGGGTAACCTTATTGGAACGAAGACATCTGGAGCATACATAGATATGTGTAGGAGTTCCGTTAACGATTGCCTTTACGCGCTTAACATTAGGCTTCCATGTTCTGTTGGTACGACGGTGTGAATGGGAAACCTTTATACCGAAAGTAACACCCTTTCCGCAAATTTCGCACTTTGCCATAGGGTTACACCTCCTTTTCATAGTCGTTACATAATCAACGTTACGATTATACCATAAGTAGAATAAAAAAGCAAGTGTTTTTTTAAAAAAAATAAAAAAAACCTAAAGTTTTTTATTTTGTACAGAAAAACGTCAAAAATCACTTGTGTTTTTTTATAAAATATGGTATAATAAATCCGATTAATTTTTGGTTTTTTGTTCGGAGATTTCATATGAACTTTTTATTATCGGGAAGATTGCTTCCGTTTCTTGTGCGGCTTATTGTTCTGATGATAGCATTCCCAGTCCACGAGTCTGCACACGCTCTCACCGCACATTGGCTCGGCGATGATACCGCTAAAAATCAGGGCAGGATAAGCCTTAACCCTGCAAAGCACATCAGCCTTTGGGGAGCGCTCTTTATGCTCTTTGTCGGCGTAGGTGCGGCAAATCCTGTTCCTATTGACGCTCGGAACTTCAAAAAGCCTAAAGTCGGAATGGCTGTTTCCTCGCTTGCAGGCCCCGTTTCAAACCTTATTTTGGCTTATCTTTCAATGATAGTCTATCGTGTGCTTTTTATTGTTTCGTATGTAAAAGGTGCAGACTGGACGATAGTGATGTATATCTTTCAATACGGCGCAATTCTTAATATCGGACTTGCCGTGTTCAACCTGCTGCCTATTCCGCCGCTTGACGGCTCGCGCATTTTGACTCTATTCCTGCCCGAGGAGAAATATTTCGGCATAATGAAATATGAACGCTATATCTTCGGAGTGCTTTTCATTGTCGTTTTTATGGGTCTGCTTGATAGACCGCTTGCATTTCTGCAGAACGGAACGGCAAACATTCTCTGGGCGCTCACAAACTGGGTTGACTCAGTTGCAAACATTTTTCTGAAAAGTAATATTGGAGTAATTTGATTTGGAAACAATATCTTTTAAGCTGGAAAACTTTGAAGGCCCTCTTGACCTGCTTCTGCACCTTATCTCAAAGCATAAGCTGAATATCAACGATATACCGATAGTAATGCTTGTCGACCAGTATCTCGAATATATTGACAACGCCGTGGATAAGGATATGGAAAGCGCAGGGGAGTTCCTTGAAATGGCTGCGCAGCTTGTATATATGAAAACAGTTTCGCTGCTTCCGTCACACGAAGAAGCGGAGGTTATGAAAAAAGAGCTTGAAGGAAGGCTTATTGAATATTCACTCTGTAAGCTTGCCGCAGGTTTTATGCAGCAGCGTTATATCGGCAACAATATCACCACCCGAAAGCGTATGCATATTGAGTTTGACAATACTTATTCGCTAATTCACGAGCCGGACGAGCTTCTTGCCGCATATAAGAACATCGGAACGAAAAAGGTGGAGGAGCCGATAAAGCTTGATTCCTTTAATACTATCGTCAAAAAGAGGATAGTTTCCGTAACTTCAAAGATAGTATATGTCCTGCGCAATCTGTATAAAACGGGAAAATGCATGACTGACAGCCTTTTTGAAGGTATGACCGACCGCTCGGAGAGAGTCGCGGTTTTTCTTGCGATACTTGAACTGACAAAATCGGGACGAATACTGCTTAACGATGACAACACCGAGATAACGTTCAATAAGGACTATGTAAAACCGTCCGATAACAACGGCGGCGAGGAAGCAGCTTCCTACAACTAAAGCCTTAAAAAAGGGGAAATGACCTTAATATGAAATTAAACGAAGAACTTTCGATAGTTGAAGCTATTCTCTTTGCAAGCGGCGACCCTATTGAAAAAGCAAGGCTCGCGCAAGCTTCGGGAATTGAAGAGGAAACTATTGAAAAGATAATAAATATGCTCAACGACCGCTACGAGGAAAACGAAAGCGCGATGATGATAATAAAGCTTTCGGACAGTTACCAGCTTTGCGTTCGCGAAAAATATATCGACTATGTAAGAGCAGCTATGGAAACGCGAAAATCGGTTCCGCTTTCGCCTGCGGCAATGGAAGTACTTACGATAATAGCGTATAATCAGCCCGTTACAAAAGGCTTTGTCGAACATATCAGAGGAACGGACAGTTCAAGCGTTGTCAATTCGCTTGTCGAAAAAAATCTGCTTGAAGAAGCAGGAAGGCTTGATGTTCCCGGCCGTCCTATCGCATATAAAACAACGGCGGCGTTCCTGCGCAGCTTTCAGCTCTCCTCGCTTGACGATCTTCCTGCAGTTCCGAACGGAGATTCACAGGTAAGCTTTGACGAGCTGCTTATTACGGATAATAAATCCGACAACAGCGCAGGATCCGAAGAACAAGAAACGGAAGAGCTGAAGGAATAGGCGTATGACTGCACTTATAATAATTTCTGCGGTTCTGCTTTTATTCTTTTTGCTGTTAAAGGCAAAGATACGTGTCGAGCTGAAATTCCTCGGCGGAGTGCTTGATCTGAAAGTAAAGTATCTTTGCTTTACAGTATTTCCGCTAAAGGAAAAGAAGCCGAAGCGAATGCGGAAAAAGAAAAAAAAGCCCGAAGCAGAGGTCAACGGAGTCGAGCTTTCGGATAATGCAAAGGAAGCTTTGAGCGAAGCTGAAGATTTTGTCGAAACAACGGCGGATGAAGCGGCGGAAGCTGAAGAAAGTCCGAAGGATAAGAAAAAGCTGTCGGATACTATCAATATGCTGAAAGTTCGTATTGAACAGTTCAAGCTGCTTTGGGAAACCGTGAAAAAGTTTTTTACAAAGCTTTTCGGCGGCATAAAAATAACCGGTCTGATGATAGATTTTGTCATAAGCGGAGAGGACGCTTGTGCGGCTGCGATCAACTATGGCAAAATCAGCACAGCGGTATATAACGGTATCGCTCTGTTAAAGCTTATGTTCAGAGTGACGGTAAAAACCATTGATATCGGCTGCGAGTTTGAGTCGGGAAAGAGCAGTTATGACTGCGCCGCAAATATAACTCTCGGACTTGGAACTGCTGTCGGTCTGCTGCTCGGAGCAGGCTTCGGGTACCTTAAAAACAAATCAAAAATAGATGAACTCGGAGCGTCATTGAACACCTCCGTTTCAGATAATAAAGAAGAAAACTCAACGGCTTGATTTTTTCAGGCGGAAAGGATAAAATTATGGACGATAAAGTAAAAGATTTAGTCAAAACATCACTTGATAAGGTAAAGGAACTTTCCGATGCCGACACAATCATCGGCGACCCCATTAAGCTTGACGGAGTTACCATAATTCCCGTTTCAAAGGTTTCTTACGGCTTTGCGGCAGGCGGCTCAGACCTTCCCTCAAAGTCGAGCAGTGAGCTTTTTGGCGGTGGCACGGGCGGCGGAGTTACCATTCAGCCTATTGCATTCATTGTTGTTGCAAACGGCGATGTAAAGCTTCTCCAGATCAATCAGGACAAGTCCTCGACAGGTGCGATCGTTAACCTCGTTCCCGAGCTTTTCGACAAGGTTCAGGGTCTGTTCAGCAAGAAGAAATCCGATGATGAACCGCTCGGCGTTACTCCTGAGATAAATACCGAGGGACTTAATCTCTCGCTCGATGATGAACCCGAATCAAATAACGGCAAAAAAACTAACGGCTCGTCGGAATTTGATTTCTAAATCGTGTTTTTAAATCATAGTATGTACCATTATTGGATATGCTGTTTTTGATGACAGCTTTTCCGAATGATTGGGTGGTGTTTACTATGAAAAAAATAATTGCCGCAGTTCTATCTGCTGTAATGTTTGCTGCCTTTACACCAAAGGTAAGTGCAGCTGAGAATATTTCACTTTCCGCAAAGGCTGCAATCCTTATCGAAGCTGATACCGGAACTGTTATACTTGCAAAAAACGAAAGCAGCAAGCTTCCGATGGCGAGTACAACAAAGATAATGACAACTCTGCTTACGCTTGAAAGCGGAGATCTTGATAAGGTATATGATGTTCCCGATGAAGCGCTTATGACGGAAGGGTCGTCAATGGGGCTTTGCTTCGGCGAAAGCATTACAGATCGGAAGAGCACACGTCTGAACTCCAGTCACCGGCTATGATA
>CAMJES010000154.1 GCA_946404705.1 uncultured Ruminococcus sp.
GCTTTGTATAATTTTTCCTCTAAAACTTTGTCTAACTTTTTGGGGTCAGTTCAAATGGGACAGTGCGGATTTTTATTTTTTGTGCTGTGCGATCTCTTCATATTTATGTTTGGTTGCCATTCCGCCGCGAATATGGCGCTCCTGCTTGTTTTTTTCCATTACCTTTTTTACTGCCGGATAGAGCTGCGGTGATGTTATCGGCAGTTTTTCGGTTATGTCTTTATGTACCGTAGATTTGCTTATCCCGAAATGCTTAGCAGCGGCACGGACGGTTGCGTTATGCTCGATGATATACTCGCCGAGTATAACGGCACGGTTTTCCGTATCCGCTTTTGACACGAACTTCATTATTGCTCACTCCAATGCAATTGTTTGTTGTAACATTTATATGCAGGTGGGGTGGGGAAAATGATATGGGGAGGAATGAAGTGGATTTTGATTCTTGAAAAAAGCAAAATTCGCTTCGATCAGCTTTTACCAAATCAACGTTCGGATTTTTACTTTTATTTCCTTGCCGAAAATAATATGCTTGGAAGTGTTGGCTGATTCTTTTTGTACAAGAGGTCGAAATTTGTTAGGATGAACTCGGAGTTTCCGAGGACAGTTTGGTTTGCGGTGAGAAAGACGGTTTCGATATTGAGCGCTTTAAGCTGGCGTATGCTTTGGAGAAAGTCTACGGTATTTCGTGCGAAACGGAAATATCCTTGACGATGACCATTTCAAACAGACCGCTTTGTGCGTCCTTCATCAGTCGGAGAAATTCGTGGCGGTTCTTGATCTTTGTACCGGAGATGCCCTCGTCGGCATACAGCCGCACAAGGTTATGTCCGTTCTTTTCCGTAAACTCGGTAAAGAATTTTTTCTGTGCTTTAAGTCTGTTGATCTGGTCTTCTTTATCCGTTGAAACTCGGCAGTATGCGGCTACGTTCATGGGGCACCTCCTTTTTTAGTCAATTGTAATACAGTAATGAGCATTTGTCAAGGGCATTTTGACAGTTCGTCGCATTTACTTTTTAGCATTTCAAGCTTGATCGCAAGGACGGTATGGCGAAAATAATATCCGAAAATGACAATATTGATCGCGTATATGATAATATTGCAATGGATTACGATTTGCCCAAAAAGACAATACAGAGAATCAAAAGTAAATTTAAAGAGCTTGGTATAAATTCAACGCCTATACCAATGCAAGGCTTTGAAGATAGTGAAATGTTTTTACCGAGTTTTGCAAATCTTATGATGTGTGAGGATATTGAGCAGGATGAAAAAATGCAGTATACTGATACTGAACTTGATGGGAAAGAGTAAGCATTACTGTACAGAATATAGGGTAATATGTCGGAATTATACACGCAAATGATTGCATTTGGAATTCTAATATGATATAATGTTTTCATCGGAAATGCTGCGTGTGTGAGGTGAAGACATGGCGATCAAAATCGAACTTGGAGAGATCATTGCTGCGGAAATTGAACTTCTTTCATATAAAACTGCAATAAAACTTGCGGAAATGCTTGATACTACGACGATAGATTCTTTTGAAAAGAAAAGTGAGCTGTTCAGGAAGCTGAAGAGCAGGTGTGAAGCGCAGGGATATACGGTTGAGCAGGTTGAATGGACATATTCTGTAAAACCGTATATGGATGCGATGATAAATCTGAAGAAAAACAAGCACAGGGCACTTTGCAAGCGTTTTCCGTCGGAATGCAGCAAGGCTAAGGCTGATTTTGACAAATTCATTAACTGCGGTGATGAGAATGCGGTCGATGATGCATACAAGAAATGGAGCAAGGGATATGAGCTTGTAATAAATGCGGCGAAGGTCCTTGCTTATGAAGTCGGTGAGGACGATTATCCCGATGTCAAGGCTGTCAGCGACGAGGCAAAGAAGTTCCTTGATGATACCGGTAATCAGATAAATGAGATAAAGAAACGCTTGGAAGAAAAACGTCAAAGACGTTTGGAGGCTATAAAGCAGATACAGCCTGTTGAGGGGCATAACCTTGACGAGCAGCAGATAAACTGTATTCTTGAAGATGCGCACAATCATCTTGTTATTGCAGGAGCAGGTACGGGCAAAACTACTACTATTGTCGGATATGTAAAGTATCTTATCAAGGCGAATATATGCAAGCCCGATGAGATCTTGATGCTTTCGTTTACAAACAAGTCTGCGGAAGAGATGAAGAACCGTATAAAATCGGAAACCGATATTGATATGGACATATACACATTTCACAAGCTTGGGACTGAGATCATCAAAGGCGTTGAGGGTAAAAAGTGTACGGTGTATTCTGCTTCGATACAGAATTATGTAAAGAAGAATATATCAGAGCACTTGGCAGATAAGAATTATCTGAAGCTGTTCATTTCATACTGCATGACTTCACCGACAAAATCGGCTGACGAGTTTGAATTTGAAAGCAAGAAAGAATATGACGAGTACATAAAGAACACTTCGCCCGTAACGATAAAAAATGAATCAGTGAAAAGCTACTGTGAGCTTGAAATTGCCAACTTTCTGTACAGCAACGGAATAAACTACACTTACGAAAAGAATTATGAATACGATCTTGCGGATGAAGGTCACAGCGGATACAAGCCTGATTTTTATCTTGATGATTATGGGATATATATTGAATTTTTTGCGGTGAACAAAGAGGGCAGAGTTCCCGATTGGTTTACTGCAAAGGCAGGAAAAACGCCTTCCGAAACGTATATTGACGGCATAAAGTGGAAACGTGAAACACACAGAAATTACAACACAACGCTTGTTGAGATATCTTATGCGGACAAGCAATGCGGAAGGCTGCTTGAAAATCTGAAAGACAAGCTGCAAAAGCTTGGAGTGAAGTTTTATCCCAAGTCGGATGCGGAGCTGTGGGAGTGCATAAAGAGGGAGAATAACGCTCTGATCTCCGGGGTGACGGAACTGATAGGAACTATCATTACTCATGTCAAGTCGAATGGTGAAACGGTCGGTCAGCTTATGGAAAAGAGCATATTCCTGCGATTTGCGCCGATACTAAAGCTTGCCGAGCCGATATTCAATGATTACACGGAGATGCTGCGAAGCACGAATCAGATAGATTTCAATGATATGATAAACCGTGCGGCTGATTATGTTGCAGACGGGCTTTGTACGCACAGCTACAAGTATGTTATCGTGGACGAATATCAGGATATGTCGGAGGCGAGGTATCATTTGCTGCATGAAATGCGCCAGAAGTCGGACTTTGACCTATTCTGTGTAGGTGATGACTGGCAGAGCATATATCGCTTTGCAGGAAGTGACATCAGCTACATTCTTGACTTTGAGAAATACTGGGGAAAGACGGTCGTATCAAAGATTGAGACGACTTATCGTTTCGGAAAGCAGCTTATCGACATAAGCGGCAGGTACATAATGAAAAATCCTGCGCAGATAAAGAAGGCTTTGCAGAGCAGCACTACGGAGAGCGAATTTCCGCTGAGTTTTATTGAGGGGTACAATGACAAGCTGCTTATAAAATTCATGGCAGAGAGGGTCAGGGAGCTTGAAAAGGGTGCAACGGTATTCTTTATCGGAAGATATTCGTTTGACAAGGATATGTTCAAGGATTCCGAATTTGAGCAGCACCCAAACGATGCGATAGTGCTGCCCGAACGTCCCGATCTGAAGATGGAGGGCATCACGGCGCACAAGTCAAAGGGATTGCAGGTGGATCATGTTTTCATTCTGAATAATTCGGGCAGCGTAAAGGGATTCCCGAGTAAGATACAAGATGATCCGATAGTTCAGCTGCTTCTCAAAAACAGCGATGCGTACCCATTTGCGGAGGAGCGCAGGTTATACTATGTTGCTATGACAAGGGCAAGGAAAAAGGTATGGCTGCTTGTTCCGCAGAACAATGTTGGATTGTTTGCGCAGGAGTTCAAGGCGACTTATGGTGACATAGTTAAGAGGTATGAGTTGCAGAAAAAGCTTGCGGAGAAAAATTCGAGAGTTTGTCCGTTATGCGGTGGACAGCTGGTTCGACGTAAGGGCAAGTTTGGCGAATTTTATGGGTGCAAGAATTATCGCGTGACCGGATGCAGGTATACTTTGAATATTTCGTGGGATAGAACTCCCGTATGAGGTTTTTGGCTTCATACGGGAGGTTTTTGATATGTTGTACCGATTATCGGTCAGTTTGTTGGAATAATGCAAAAAACGATTGAAAAATATCATTTATTGTGGTATAATTAAATTAAATATAATTATGCGCTTTTATAGGGGACATTTACAATGATAAATATAAAAAAACTTGAATCAGAACTGTGGGAGTCTGCGGATCTGCTCCGTGCAAGCTCAAAGCTTACTTCAAATCAATACTGCATGCCTGTACTTGGCTTGATTTTCTTACGGTATGCTTACAGCAGGTTCAAAATGGTTGAGGCAGAGATACTTAAAAACCGTCCTTCTCGTGGTGGAAGGGTAATGCCTGTTGAAGCGAGTGATTTTGCTGCTAAAAGTGCGCTATTTCTTCCAAAAGAGGCACAGTATGATTACCTGCTCAATTTGCCGGAGAATATTTCTGCGGCAGGGTTGAAGAATAATGACGGTCAGCCGATGAACAGCCTTGGTGAAGTTGTAAACAATGCGATGCTGCTTATTGAGGCACAGAGTGAACAGCTCACGGGTGTACTGCCGAAAAGCTACACCGATTTTTCGGATGAGCTTCTTTCGGAGCTGCTGCGTATATTCAACAACAGCGCTCTTGATGAGGTCGGCGGAGATATTATTGGCAGGATATATGAGTATTTCCTCAATAAATTTGCAAAGAATATTGCTTCCGATGACGGTGTTTTCTTTACGCCGAAGTCGCTTGTAAAAATGATAGTTAATGTAATTGAGCCAAAGAGCGGAGTGCTGCTTGATCCTGCCTGCGGAAGCGGCGGTATGTTTATTCAGTCAGGTGATTTTGTTAATCAGTCGGGTATGAATGCTAACAGCACAATGACTTTTTATGGGCAGGAAAAGGTCGAATACAATGCAAAGCTTTGTCTTATGAATATGGCTGTTCACGGCTTGACGGGAGTTATCAAGTCGGGAGATGAAGCGAACACTTTCTATCACGATGCGCACAATCTCTGCGGCAAGTGTGATTACGTTATGGCGAATCCGCCGTTCAATGTTGACAAAGTAAAGTCTGAATCATGTTACAGCGCAGGCAGACTTCCTTTCGGTATGCCAAGCGTAAATGCGAAAAAGGAAGTCGGAAACGCAAACTATCTCTGGATATCATATTTTTACAGTTATCTTAATGAGCATGGCAGAGCAGGTTTTGTTATGGCATCATCTGCAACGGACAGCCAGGGCAAGGATAAAGACATAAGGCAGCAGCTGATTGAAACGGGCGATGTTGATGTAATGGTAAGCGTTGGAAACAACTTTTTCTACACAAAATCTCTGCCGTGTTCGCTGTGGTTTTTGGATAAGGGAAAGAGCGACGCAATAAAAGATAAAGCTTTGTTTATTGACGCACGAAATTATTATACTGTGGTTGACCGTACTCTGAACGAATGGTCGGAGTGGCAGCTGAAAAACCTCAATGCTATTGTATGGCTTTATCGTGGGGAGAAAGAAAAGTACGAGCAGCTTCTCGCAGAATACAGGCAGGTTTTAGGCTGTGCGGTCACATTTGAGGAATCGTTGCAGCTTTTGAAGGAAGAATTGAAGGATCTGCAAAAGCGTGCGAAAATTGAGGTTGAAAGATCGGAAGAGCGTCGTGTAGGGAAAGAGTGTAGATCTCGGTGG
>CAMJES010000155.1 GCA_946404705.1 uncultured Ruminococcus sp.
TATGGATATCTATACATGGTCTGAAATTCATAATATAGGGCAATTCCTTTCCGATTTTTACGGCATTTTACCGATTTTTTATGATTATACCACACTTTTATTTCTTTTTCCATTATATTTTGCAAAATTTATAATAATTGTTGACATTTTATATAGTAATGTGATATAATAAGTGTTAGATATTGGATAAATTGCATCTATATTGGATAACGTTCATTATAATTCTTATTAATTCCTTTAAAACATTCCGCGATGTACAGATACGCCTATAAAAATATTCAAGGAGGTTGCTATGGGAGAAAATGCTATTAACTACGGCAGCTATGCAGCTTATAAACAGACGGTCAGCGAGCTTACCGACTGCCTTTGCCAGCTGAAAGAATTCAGCGAAGAGCTGGAACTGAACAATACTGCCAAATCCATTGCCGATACTATTGAAAAGATCGCCGATGAGCATTTTGAAGTTGCTATCGTCGGTGAATTCAAGAGAGGTAAGAGTACGCTTATTAACGCGCTGCTTGGTCAGGAGGTACTTCCTGCGGACGTACTTCCGGCAACAGCTACTCTTAACCGTGTTACATACAGCGACACGCCTTACGTTGAAGTTGAATACAAGACCGGCGAAAAAGAAAATGTTGATATAAACAAGCTTGCCGATTATGTCACAAAGCTTTCATACGAATCGGAAAAGCGCGCCGAGAGCGTTAAGCAGGCGACCGTTCATTATGCGACCGATTTCTGCAAAAACAATGTTGATATCATCGACACTCCGGGTCTTAACGATGATGAGCAGATGACAAACGTTACGCTCTCTATCCTCCCCGAGATAGACGCAGCTGTTTTCGTTATCAGCGCAAACTCGCCTTTCTCCCAGTTTGAAAAGGAGTTCCTTGAAAAAAGGATGCTCACAAGCGATATGGGAAGGATCATCTTCGCCGTTAACTGTTTCGGAACGTTCTCCAAAGAGGACGAGGACAGGATCGTTGAAACGGTAGAAAAGCGTATCGGCTCTTATGTTATGGAAAAAGCAAAGACTGTAATGGGCGAGGATTCAAAGGAATTTGCCGTTTACAAGCGCAAGATAGGCAAGCCGAAGGTTATCGGCGTTTATGCAAAGAAGGCTCTTCTTGCAAAGCAGAGCCGTAACGAAGAGATGCTCAACGAGAGTAATTTCCCGAAGTTCGAAGCCGTTCTTGAACATATGCTCACGCAGGAGCGCGGTTCCATAACACTCCAGATTCTCGCTACAAAAATAATCAGCAGCGGTTCGGAGATAATCAACTCCATCGTTCTCCGTGAAAACTCGCTTATGATGGAAACCGACGAATTCATGGAAAAATACAACGCCGCTATCGAAGAGATCGACGCTATCAGAACCAAGAAGCGTGAGGAGTTCGTTCGCATCAACGACGCTGCAAACAAGGTTTATGACGGACTTAAGCCTATCCTTGACGGCTACTGGAGCCAGATCGAGGAAACCGCTATGCAGGTTATTGACGACTATCCGATGTCGGCCGATGACCTCAAACGTGATAAGCTTAAGATCGTTTATGCAAAGCTTACCGAAAAGATAAAAGAAAACATCGAAAACAAGGCACAGATAATCTGTGAGCAGATACAGAACGAGATCAACATTGCATTGAGCGATGAAGCAGAACGTTTGCAGTCGTTCGAGGACGAATTCTTTGCTTCCGTTGCGCGCATTCAGCAGATGTTTGCTGTTCCGCAGCGTCACTCGCGCAATGGTGGAATCGTTGATTCTATTATTGGTGTTGCTATCGGCTCTGTCGGAACGGGCGGACTTTTTGTCGGCTTCCGTGAGGCAGGCGTTAAGGGTGCGCTGCTCGGCGGTGCGTCCGGATTTGTTGGATTCTGCGCTACATTCTATGCTGCTGCTTATCTTGCAGGCTTCCTCGGAATTGCTGCGGCAGGTCCCGTTACACTCTGCATTATGGCTATTGCAGGTCTTGCAGGAACCTTTACGGGTAAGCTTTCCGTTGATAAGATCCTCGTTCAGGAGAGAATCGACAAATACAAGAACAGCTTCAAGAACTCTGTTTCAAAGCAGTTCCATGAAATGCGCATTTCCAGCGACTTCTCCGAAACTGTACGTCAGCAGGTATTCGCATCGTTCGAAGGACTTAAAAAGAAGATCGAAGACGAAACCGAGATTATCCTCAAAGACACGCAGAAGACCCTCGATAATCTCAACCAGCTCAAGGCTGAACGCAAGACCGTTTCCGAAAACGAAAAGGTCAAGCTCCAGAACATCGCAGAATACACAGGTTCTCTGCTTGCGGAAACATATAATCTTCATCACGCTCTTACAAACGATGAATAAAAAACAGTAATAATGGAGGATCAAAAGCGATGAACGATGTTCTCGACTCACTTGAAAAACAGAATCCCCTGCTCGATATAGACACAAGCTTTACAAACTATCTCGCCGCAAGAACAAGAAAATCCAAGGATCACATTGTCAGCGGACGAATGGACTACGCTTTTGACGCAGATTTCTCTGTACGTCAAAAATTCATCACCTATTCGGGCTGGAATAAAATATACAAAAATCTTGTTACAACAGATATTCCCAACAAATTCAAGCAGATTTTCAAAACTGCAAGCGAAGCTACACAGGGCAACTATCCTGAGATCTGCGCTATCGTAAAGACCTGTGCAGAGCGTCTTATGATAGATCAGCCGAAGGTCTTCATCAGAAATGCACCGAACAAAATGGAGATCTACTCGTTATCCGCAGAAAATACTGCGCCCGTTATCATTATAACCTCGGGATTATGCGAAAAATGCACAAAGGCTGAAATGCAGTTTCTTATCGGCTGCGAATGCGGTCATATCCAGAACAACCATTGCATATACTATCAAGCTGCTCCAAGCTTCGGCATAATCATGGACAGCGATGTTGTCAACCCCATTACCGACAGCGGAAAACAGCTTGCTTCCGTTATGATGGATTGGCTCACGCTTTCCTATGTTACAGCAGACCGCGCAGGAATAATCTGTCTTGATAAACCGCAGGAGTTCTCGTCCGTTTTCCTTTCTTTAAGAGAAAAGGGACTTAACGACATTTACAGCCGCACAGGTCAGAATATCGACAACTCGGAGGCTGAAAAGAAATACGAAATACTTCACGTTACACCTGCACGAAGCATTTCGCTCGACAGCAGCACAAATTCACTTGAACGCCGCTATTTTGCAGGAATGGAATTTTTAAGCTGCGAGACTCTTTACAGCTGGAGAAACGATATTGAAAGCGTTGATCTTCATACTGTAAACAAACAGGCGCTTGAAGTAAGATGCGAGATCATACTCGGCTCCGATTCAAGAAAGGCAGGTGCTTGAAATGTCTGAAAATACCAACAATGCTTTATCCTACGCCGATGTTGAACCCGACATTGAAAGAATTCAGAATTATATGCGCGAAATCCTCAGCAACAAGGCGGTTTGCCGTATTCTCGGAGATGAATTCACCGATAATTTGAAGCAATGGGACAAAGCTATCACCAAACGCCGCACCGAGCCGTTCTCGCTGGTTGTTCTCGGCGATTTTAAACGCGGAAAAAGCACAATAATCAATGCTATCCTCGGAAAATCCATCGCTCCGGTAAACGTTGCGCCGGAAACCTTCACCATAAACTCCATCAGCTACGGTGAAACACCTTCCGCCGAAGCTGTTCTCTCAAACGGTCAGCGCATAATGCTCACCGCAGACGATCTGCAGAGAGAACGCCTTGAAAAGCTTACAAGGGCTTTCCCCGACAGCCTTGAATATATCGACATTCACGACAATGCGGAGATACTTAAAGAAATCCGCATCGTTGACACGCCGGGTCTTTCCGACCTTGACTGTCTTGACAAGCAGGTTCAGGATTATCTTGTCAACGCAGACGCTATCATATATGTTGCGTCTGCGCTCTCGCCGTTCTCCGAGTCGGAACAGATCTTCCTTGCAAGCCATATCCGTCCGATGAGTTTCAGCAAGCTTTTTGTTCTGGTCAATATGATAGACGCAATGAACACCATGGAGGATATCGAAAAAATCATCAACCGTGTAAGCGAACGCTGCGAGCTTATCGTGCCGAACGCTTTCGTTTACGGCGTTAGCGGAATTGACGAATACCGCCGCAAGATCGGACTTAACCGTCCCGACCTTAAAGGTTTTCAGGAATTCTATGAGAATGAATTCCTTAAATTCGAGATGTCGCTTAAACGTGAGATCATTCTCCAGAAGGATTATATCCGCACTCAGCGTGTTATTACCATGCTCAACCTTATGCTCAACGACACGGCTTCAAGAATACACATGGTTTATGATATGATCGCTCTTGACAAGCAGAAGCTTGTTGATCTTTCCGAAAAGATTGAGGGAGAATGCCGTTCGCTTGCCCATGCTATCGAAGAACGCCGCCCGAAGATCGTTCTGAGCGTTACAGAGATGCAGCAGCAGGCTGAACAATGGATGTACGGCTTTTTCTCCAAGCTTCGTGAGGATATTTACGAAGCGAGAAATCAAGGAAATCCCGAGGATGTTGAGAAGCATTTCTACTCGTTCCTTGTTGACAAGGTCGGAGAGGCTTACAAAAAGTGTATCGAGATACACGAAAAAGCGCTCAACGATGTTATCGTTGAAATGGGACGCGAGCTTTCACGCAAGCTCGGACTTGCTAATCTTGCCGAGGAGGCCGCTGCAGGAAAGGGTTCGTTCGACAGCTTAGTTCTTGTAAGCCAGTCGGTCATCAACGCTGCAGGTGCCGATGAAAACGGCAGCTATCCTTCCGAAACCATGAGTTCGTTCAAGAACCTTCTCGGACGCAGAAGAACTACGAATATTATCGATACGGCGCTTGAAAACTTTGATGATGTTCGTATCAACGCCGTTAAGGATCTGAAAAATACATATAAAAAGATGGCGGAAAACGCACTCAAACGTCTTGACAGTCTTTATCAGACGCAGGTCGAAGCCAGCAGAGATGCACTCGCTCAGGCAAAGGAAATGTCTGAAAACAGCAACAACGAAGTTGTTAAAACTCATCTTGGCAAGGCTGTTGCGATACTTGATGAAGCTGCAGATATTCTCAAAAAATACTGCTGATAAACTATCCGTCCCTGATAATATCGGGGACGGAAATTTGTTTTCAAAAGTTTATGCTATTTTTTTGAAAAAAAGCTTGACAAGGAAAAAAAGTTGTGATATAATAAATAAGTCGATTGCGGAAGCATACGCTCGGCATACATATCATGGAGAGGTGTCCGAGTGGTTTAAGGAGCTGGTCTTGAAAACCAGTGATCCCGCAAGGGACCGTGGGTTCGAATCCCACCCTCTCCGCCATTAATTAACCTGCGGAATTACCCAAGTGGTTAAGGGGCTCCCCTGCTAAGGGAGTAGGTCGGGAAACCGGCGCGAGGGTTCAAATCCCTTGTTCCGCGCCAGATACGGATAGACTTTTTTAGTCTGTCCGTATTTTTTTGCTTTTTTCGTGAGAATATTGTGAACGATGCGTGGATTTATTTTTTTACGTTACCTGCCTATAATAGAATAAAAGGAGGTATAGATATATGAATCTATGTAAAAACGGAGAGCTTATATGCAGCTTAAGAAAAGCTAAAGGTATGACGCAGAAGCAGGTCGCAGACAAATTGGGCGTACTGCCAAAAACAGTTTCCAAATGGGAAACAGGAGTTTCCCAAAGTTAAAGATACCACATCAATCCCACGCGGACTTTTGCTCAAC
>CAMJES010000156.1 GCA_946404705.1 uncultured Ruminococcus sp.
ACCACCGAGATCTACACTCTTTCCCTACACGACGCTCTTCCGATCTATCTTCTCCTGCCGCGGCAGCTTTTCGGAACATAACCCGATAAATAATTCATAGAGCATAATGTTCTTGCGATGCTCTTTTAACGGCTCCGAGCTGTGAAAAAGCCTGTTAAGCGCCAATAATCTGTCCTCATGCACAGTTCCCGAAAGTCCGCTCATTTTTTTCGGCAGTATGATATCATCGCCGTTCGGTTCAGCGTTATGCAGATAAAAATGTACATATATCCAACCCGTTCCGCGCAGAGTTTCGCGCTTCCCGAAATGCCGCAGACCGCTGTGCAGGAAAAACAGCTCCCCTGCCGCTATCTCATAGTCGCGTCCTTCCTCGGTGACATACATCACTCCGTCGGTAACATATATAAGCACATTGAAATCCGCGGTTCTGTCCATGTGGTAAAAATTCTCCGAGGCGGTGAGAATATCGCAGTCGGTGACATTCGGAAGATTTACCGTATCAAGATATATGCTGTTCATATTATTTTCCATATATATAATACAACTCTCCATTTTAAACAGGATATATTAATATTATAATACATATAGATACCGATTTCAACCATTTCAAAAAAATCTTGCAGCAAAAAAGGAGAATGTATATGAAGATACAAAAACAGATACCCGTGACCGCATATAAGGCTTCGGGCTTTATCGGAAAATATCAGCAGCTTGTGCGCGAAACCGTTATACCCTATCAGCACAGCGTTTTGTGGGATAAAGCTCCCGATACGGAAAAAAGCCATGTCGCCGCCAATTTTATAAACGCAGGAAAGGCGCTTCGCGGCGAGGACACGGCTGACGGATTTTACGGCATGGTGTTTCAGGACAGCGACGCCGCAAAGTGGCTTGAAGCTGCGGCGTATTCTCTTGCAGTACATCCCGATGAGAACCTTGAAAAGCAGGCTGACGAGCTTATCGAACTTATTGCCGCCGCTCAGGACAAGGACGGATATCTGAATACATATTTTACTGTAAAAGACACCGAAAAGCGCTGGACGAACCTGCTCGAAGGACATGAACTCTACTGCTCGGGACACATGATAGAAGCCGCCTGCGCTTATTACGAAGCAACGGGCAAAAAAACGCTCCTTGACGTTGCTTCAAGAAATGCGGAATGCATTTATAACAGATTTGTTGTGCAGGATATCAAAGGCTGGCCGGGACATCCCGAGATAGAGCTTGCACTTTTGAAGCTGTACCGCCTTACGGGAAACGAGCATTTTCTTATTCTTTCAAAAAAGTTTATAGACGAGCGCGGAACAGACCCGACATTCTATGCGCATGAGGCGGAAAAAAGGGACTGGACTGTGTGGGGCTGCGACCCATGGGATAATGATTACCGCCAGAGCGGAAAGCCCGTCCGCGAGCAGTCCGAGGCGACCGGTCACGCCGTTCGCGCAGTATATCTGTATACGGGCATGGCTGACCTTGCCTCCGAAACGGACGACAAGGAGCTTTTGGAAGCCTGCCGCCGCTTGTGGAACAACATCGTCCAAAAGAAAATGTATATCACCGGCGGTATAGGCTCGACCGTTATAGGCGAAGCATTTACCGTTGATTACGACCTGCCGCCCGACACCGCCTATTCGGAAACCTGCGCCGCAATAGGACTTCTTTTCTTCGGCGGAAGAATGCTTGAAAACGAAATAAATGGCGAATACGGCGATGTTATGGAGCTTGCGTTCTACAACACCGTCCTTGCAGGTATGCAGCTTGACGGAAAGCGATTTTTCTATGTAAATCCCCTTGAAATTGATATGGGCATATCGGGAACTGCCTGCACCCACAGACATGACCTTCCCGTCCGTCCGAAATGGTATGCCTGCGCTTGCTGTCCTCCGAATGTCGCAAGGCTGATAGGTTCGATAGGAGCTTATGCTTACGGCGAAAGCGCAGACACTTCATACTGTCATCTGTTCGCAGCAGGAAGCGTCCGCTTCTCAAATGGAATGGCTCTGGAATGTACAACGGACTACCCGTACGATATGACAGTAAAATACAAAGTATCGGGAAACGGCAAGCTTGCAGTTCGTATACCTGCATGGAGCAGAAGCTTCGCTATATCCGTAAACGGTGCCGACTTTTCACAAGCTCCCGAAAACGGATATGTCTATATTGAAGTAAACGGCAATGCTGATATTAAATTTGTTTTTGACGGAACACCGTCATTTGTAAGAGCGTCGTGCAAAGTTCCAAGACTTGCAGGAATGACTGCGCTTACGCGCGGGCCGCTTGTTTACTGCTTTGAGGGAACGGATAACGGCAGGGTAAGCGAGCTGCGCATCGACCGAAGCTCTGCACCCGAAGTCGGCGAATATGACCCCAATCTTCTCGGCGGAACCGTAAAGCTTACGGCAAAAGCAGAGCGCATCACCGACTGCGGAGGCCTTTACACAAGCGAACCCGAACAATGCACCCCCTGCGAAGCCGTTGCCGTACCGTATTACACTTGGGGAAACCGCGGCGAAAACGAAATGCGTGTATGGATGAATATTTGCTGATACTATCGGGTTAAAAGCTTTTGTGATACCGCAAAGCTGTTCTTCCGTTATCATATTTGCAAACGCAGCGGAAAATGCCATTCCCATAAGCATAAAATTCAGCACGGGCGAAGGCATAAGATATTTGTTGCACAGTATACCGAGCAGAGATGTTATCAGTATTCCGACAATAATTATGCATAACGAAAGCTTTGTATTCCTGCATTTTCTCAAAGCAAAGCCTGCCGGAATTCCTGCAGCTGCGCCTACTATCAGCGGCAAAAATATCATTCAGGTATCATATAAATTTTCATTGCGCCGCCCGAAATATGCCGTGCAACGACCGAGATCACCGTGAAAAACACAGCCACTCCAACCATATCATCCAAAGCCGCCATAGGTATCAGCGTTTTGGTAACTTCGCCCTTTGTGTGAAATTCATTTACGATAGAAAGCGCAGGAGCAGGAGCGGTCGCAAGTGCAATTCCGCCGAAGATAAACGCAAGATACAACGGAATTCCCGAGAAATAAAACACAATTCCGAACACAAGCATAACAAGTGCAAACGTTCCAAGCGACTGCGCAAGCGTTGTCACCTGCCTTTCAAGGGAGCCTGACGCAGAATTGGATTATTATATCCGAGTATTTGTCTATAGGTTGGTTTGGAATTAGTATTAGTCTTACGGTTGATTTGGAATTAGAATTAAGTATAAGGAACCCAGCTCCTCAAAAAAAGAAAACCCCGTATCTGACGGTCAAACTGTCGGATACGGGGTAATATTTTGGGTTTAATTCAAGGTCGTTTTTACAACATTCTTGGTTTTAAACCTTTTATCAGCTTACTTCTGCTCGGAGATAGCTGCCTGAGCTGCTGCAAGACGAGCGATAGGCACACGGAACGGTGAGCAGGATACATAGTCAAGACCAATCTTGTGGCAGAATTCTACGGATGTAGGATCGCCGCCGTGTTCGCCGCAGATACCGATGTGGAGGTTCGGGTTAACGGGCTTGCCAAGCTTGATGGACATTTCCATGAGCTTGCCTACGCCGACCTGATCGAGCTTAGCGAACGGATCGTTCTCGAAGATCTTTGTATCATAGTAAGCATTGAGGAACTTACCTGCGTCATCTCTGGAGAAGCCAAATGTCATCTGTGTGAGGTCGTTTGTACCGAAGCAGAAGAAGTCAGCTTCCTTAGCGATATCGTCAGCTGTGAGAGCTGCACGAGGAATTTCGATCATTGTACCAACTTCGTACTTGAGGTCGGAGTTAGCTGCTGCGATCTCAGCGTCAGCTGTCTTAACAACGATATCCTTAACGAACTTAAGCTCCTTAACCTCGCCTACGAGCGGGATCATGATCTCGGGCTTAACGTTCCAGTCGGGATGAGCCTTCTTAACGTTGATAGCAGCCTTGATAACAGCCTTAGTCTGCATCTTAGCAATTTCGGGATATGTTACAGCAAGACGGCATCCGCGGTGACCCATCATCGGGTTGAATTCGTGGAGACCTGCAATGATGTTCTTGATAGTTTCAACGGACTTGCCCTGAGCCTTTGCAAGAGCTTCAATGTCAGCTTCTTCTGTAGGAACGAATTCGTGGAGAGGAGGATCGAGGAATCTGATTGTAACGGGGCAGCCCTCAAGAGCTTCGTAGAGTGCTTCAAAGTCAGCCTGCTGCATAGGTTCGATCTTAGCAAGAGCTGCTTCTCTCTCTTCAACTGTATCGGAGCAGATCATTTCACGGAATGCTGCAATTCTGGAAGGTTCAAAGAACATATGCTCAGTACGGCAAAGACCGATACCCTCTGCACCGAGTTCTCTTGCCTTCTTAGCGTCAGCAGGAGTATCAGCGTTAGTTCTAACCTTAAGCCTTCTGTACTTGTCAGCCCAAGCCATAACTCTGCCGAATTCGCCTGCGATAGAAGCGTCAACGGTAGGAATGATCTCACCGTAGATGTTACCGGTTGTACCATCGATGGAGATGTAGTCGCCCTCGTTGAATACCTTTCCGCCGAGTTCGAACTTCTTGTTTTCTTCATCCATCTTAATGTCGCCGCATCCGGATACGCAGCATGTACCCATACCACGAGCAACAACAGCAGCGTGAGAAGTCATACCGCCGCGAACTGTGAGGATACCCTGAGCAACCTTCATACCTGTGATATCTTCGGGAGATGTTTCAAGACGAACGAGAACTACCTTTTCACCCTTAGCGTCCCAAGCTTCAGCATCGTCAGCTGTGAATACAACCTTACCGCAAGCAGCTCCGGGAGAAGCACCGAGGCCCTTTCCGAGAGGAGTTGCAGCCTTGAGAGCCTTAGCGTCAAACTGCGGGTGGAGGAGTGTGTCGAGGTTTCTGGGGTCGATCATAAGAACAGCTTCCTGCTCTGTCTTGTGGCCTTCGTCAACGAGGTCGCAAGCGATCTTGAGAGCAGCCTGAGCAGTTCTCTTACCGTTACGGCACTGGAGCATATAGAGCTTACCGTTTTCAACGGTGAACTCCATATCCTGCATATCGTGATAGTGGTTTTCGAGGATATCGCAAACCTTGATGAACTGATCGTAAGCTTCGGGGAACTTCTCTGCCATCTGAGCGATAGGCATAGGAGTACGAACGCCGGCAACAACGTCTTCGCCCTGTGCGTTTGTGAGGAACTCACCCATGAGCTTCTTTTCGCCTGTTGCAGGATCTCTTGTAAATGCAACGCCTGTACCGGAGTTGTCGTTGAGGTTACCGAATACCATAGGCATTACGTTAACTGCAGTACCCCAGGAGTAAGGAATATCGTTGTCACGGCGGTATACGTTTGCACGGGGGTTGTCCCATGAACGGAATACAGCTTCGATAGCGAGCTTGAGCTGTTCAACAGGATCGGAGGGGAAGTCCTTGCCGAGCTGGTTCTTATATTCAGCCTTGAACTGTTCAGCAAGTGTCTTGAGATCGGCAGCAGTAAGTTCAACGTCGAACTTAACGCCCTTTTCTTCCTTCATCTTGTCGATAAGCTGTTCAAAATACTTCTTGCCGACTTCCATAACAACGTCGGAGAACATCTGGATAAATCTTCTGTAAGAGTCATAAACGAATCTTTCGAATGCAGGATCGGGGTTGCCTGCGATCATAGCAGCAACAACATCGTCATTAAGACCGAGGTTGAGATCGGAAGAGCACACGTCTGAACTCCAGTCACCGGC
>CAMJES010000157.1 GCA_946404705.1 uncultured Ruminococcus sp.
GTATGGTCAAATTTTGGTTGAAAAATGCATTTACACAGTTTAACATTCATACCCGCATCACACGAGCATGGTTCAATATTGGTCTGACAAATCTGATATATACCTTTCCGCAACAATATCAAAATCACATTCAAAGGTTGTAACCGCACTTACAAAATTCTTTACATCATTGATAGTTTCAAGCTTGATAGTTACATTTTTCATAATATCATCTCCCAATAAGTTCAAGTATTTCTTTCTTTTCGGGCATTACCTTCAATGCCCCTCTGCGTGTTGTGATAATAGCCGCCGCTGCATTTGCAAAGGTAAGAAGCTCACTCAGATCATTCTCCGTAAGACCGTTTATATCGTGTTCAAGAATATAATTTAATGCACTTCCGCAGAAGGTATCTCCTGCGCCTGTGGTTTCGATGGTATCTACCTTGAACCCTCCGCACTCTGCTTTGATGTCCCCGTAATATGCACGGCTGCCGATTTTGCCGAGAGTTGCAAAGGCGAGCTTTATATTGTACTTTTCCATAAGCCCCCGAACAGCCTTGTCATAATCGGTACTGCCTGTCATAAATTCAATTTCATTATCGGAAATTTTCAGAATATCGCATTTTTCAAGACCATATTCTATCTCACGCCTTGCATCTTCAAGGGAGTTCCACAAGGGCGGACGGAGATTTGGATCAAAGGAGATAAGCGCACCGCTTTCCTTTGCAATATCTACCCCATATCGTGTTGCTTCACGCACTCCCTCGTGTGTTGATGAAAGAGTACCGAAGTGGAATATCTTTGCAGATTTGATTATGTCAACATTTATTTCACTTTTTTTAAGCATCATATCGGCACCGGGGTCACGAATAAAGCTGAACTCTCTGTCACCGCCTGCAAGGGTATGAACAAACGCAAGTGTAGTTGGGACTTTGCTGTCCGTCACAAGATTTGTAACATCAATTCCTGCCGCCTTTACAGCCTCAGTAAGCTGTCTGCCGAAAATATCGTTTCCAACTTTTCCTATAAATGCGGTTTTCTTTCCAAGCTTCTGCAAGATAGCAAGAACGTTGCAGGGCGCACCGCCCGGATTTGCCTCAAATATTGGATTACCCTGTGAGCTTATTCCGTTTTCGGTGAAATCAATAAGCAGCTCACCAAGGGCAACTACATCATACTTTTTCATTCAAAACACCTCATTCCGAAACGGTGTACAGCTCATAATTTCCTGCGATGATCTCGTCGGATAAGCCGTAAACCGTATTTGTCAGCACATACTCGCCGTTGTTGATGTACACCTCGATAAGGTTTTTATCAACATAAATATCAAGGTGATATCCCTCTTTTATTTCCGGAGTTTCAAACACACATTTTATCTCGTTATGTCCTGCGAAAACGTTGGAACGGTCGGCGGTGATGCGGTCATTATTTCTTGAAAGCTTATATCCTCCGATGTTAATTTTCTCTCCGTCTTTCATATCAAGGCTCAGCTTATAGCCGCCCTCCCCTGCTTCTGTCGGAGAAGAAATTTTTCGTGTAAACAGATCAACTGCATTGGGGTGTGGACGGAAATATATATGGTTATTTCTAACCTCAACCACTCTTGGAATACAGTATATTCCAATACGGTTTTTCTCAAAAGGCTCGGGCATTCTTGCCCACGCAATTACAACCCTATTTCCGTCTTTATCAACATTGCTTTGAGGAGCATACAGATCTTCGCCGCAGTCAAGAAGCTGCCAACTGTCGGAAATATTCATCTTGCCCGTTTCCTCGCAGAAGTCGGCAAGAGCGCATATTGCCACAGAATCGTAAGGCTTTTCGTCTTTGAGAAATCCCATTGGTGAGAATACGATAACGCCCTTTCCGTCCGTTTCAAAATAATCGGGACATTCCCACATCCAGCCCATATTATCTTTCTCGGCAAAGTTCAGATATTCCCAGTTCACAAGGTCGGTGCTTTTGTAGAAAAGCAGACGTCCTTTTTTATCTGCTGTGCTTCCCAGAACCATATACCAAGCATCTTTTCCGCGCCATACCTTCGGGTCACGGGTGTGATTTTTGCAGCCGATATTTTTATCCTCAATAGGAGGAATAACGGTGAATTTGTCGTTTATATTATCAAAATCATATCCGTTTTCGGAGGTGATGGAAAGCTGTGCAGCTGTAAATTCATCATTAAGACAAGCATTTATATTTTCGGGATTTTCCTCGGTGTAATCAACACCTGTGTAGAAGATGTGAAGCTTGCCGTTATGCTCAACGGCACTGCCCGAAAAGCATCCGCTGCGGTCATTTTTCTTTGTGGGATAAAGTGCAATATCCTTATGCTCCCAGTGTACAAGATCGGTGCTTACGGCGTGTCCCCAGTGCATTCTTCCCCACTGAGGAGCATAGGGAAAATGCTGATAGAAAAGGTGATACTCGCCCTTGTAATATATAAATCCGTTGGGGTCGTTTATCCAGCCTTTTGGGGCTTTAAGACGAATAATATCAGACATAGCAAACCTCCGTATTTTTGTCAAAGAAATGCACTCTTGACGGATTGAAAACGAAATCTATATTGTCACCGATACCGCTTATCTCATACTTTGATACTCTTGCGATTGTCTGACTGCCGCCGAATGTGAAATACAGATTGTTTTCATTTCCCATAACCTCGGCATTTTCAACAACAGCGCTCTTTTTGTCCGCTTCATATACGGAAATGCTCTGTGGGTCAAGCTTGATGTCCTCGCCTCTGATACCCATTATCATTTCGCCGCTTTTGCCGTTCAATTTTGACAGTACAGAAGCAGGAACGGACAACGTTTCGCCGCCCTCGAACATTACCTTGTCACCGTTGAGAGTTACATTGTAGAAATTCATCTGAGGAGAACCGATAAAGCCTGCAACGAATTTGTTTGCGGGGTGTTCATACAGCTCCATAGGCTTGCCCACCTGCTGGATAACACCGTTTCTCATAATAACGATACGGTCTGCCATTGTCATAGCTTCTACCTGATCGTGAGTAACGTAAATTGTTGTGCTGCCAAGCTCACGGTGCAGCTTGCTTATCTCGTTTCTCATGCTTACACGAAGCTTTGCGTCAAGATTTGAAAGCGGTTCGTCCATAAGGAATACTTTTTGATTTTTAACAATTGCTCTGCCCAGCGCAACTCTCTGACGCTGACCGCCTGAAAGATTTTTCGGCTTTCTGTTACGGTATTCCTCAAGGCCGAGAATGTTTATCGCCCAGTCGGTCTTGCGCTTTATCTCGTCCGCAGGAACTTTCATATTTTTCAGTCCGTAAGAAATGTTTTTTTCAACTGTCATATGAGGATAAAGTGCGTAGTTTTGGAAAACCATTGCGATACCTCTGTCACGAGGAAGAACATCGTTCACCTTCTTACCGTCAATGTAAAGCTCGCCGCCCGTAATATCCTCAAAGCCTGCTATCATACGGAGCGTGGTGGATTTTCCGCAGCCCGAGGGGCCTACAAATGCGATAAACTCGCCCTCGTTTATTTCAAGATTAAAATCGGTAACGGATTTTTTATCTGCGCCGGGGTACTGTTTTTCAATATTTTTAAATTCAATAAAGCTCATAATAAAAACCTGTCCTTTCCGTAAAATTATCCTTCCTTGGAACCTGTTGATACAACGCCCTCGACGATCTGCTTGGAGAAAAGAGCGTAAATGATGATTACGGGGATAGTTATCATTGTGATAACTGCAAGAGTCTGTCCCATTGTGGTGTTGTCATTCGATGTGATGGAGTTAAGACCTATCTGTGCCGTTAAGAGGTCGCTTGATGTGAATACCAGCGAGGGCCAAAGGTAGTCATTCCATACACCGAGGAATGTGAATACACTTACCGTTGCAACGACTGTTTTTGACATAGGCAGCACCATTGTAAAGAAGTATTTCACGGGACTGCAATAGTCAAGCTGTGCAGCCTCCCACACATCATCGGGCAGGCTTACGAATACCTGACGGAACAGAAAGATATTAAAGGGATTTACTATCATCGGAAGTATGTAGCCGAAAATCGTATTGAGCAGACCCATCTTTGCAACAAACAGGAAGTTTATTGTGATAATGGTTTCCGAGGGGACTATCATCAGCATCATAATGATAAGCACCCAGCGTTCTCTGAACGGGAATTTTATCTTTGCAAGAGCATATCCTGCAAGTCCGTTTACAATAACGCCTGCAACAATAAGTATCGCCGCATAGAACAGCGTGTTCAGCATATAGCGGATAAAGTCGGTGTTCTTTATAACGGTAACATAGTTTTCAAAGAAGCTGCCGTTCAGCGCAGGAGGAATAAAGGCTCTCAGCGAGTTCATATCCGCCGTAATTGCTGCGTCCGTTTTGAAGGAATTTGCAAGCATCCATATTACGGGGAAAAGGAAGAACAGGGACATTACAAACAAAACTACTGTGAGAATTATTCTCGGAATACTATTTTTTCGCATTGCTCTTCGCCTCCTTATCCTTTGTGAGAACGGATTGGATGATTGTGAGAATGATAACAAATATCACAAAGATAACAGCCATTGCCGAAGCAAGTCCTATTTCCCAGTTTACCGTACCCGTTTCGTAAATGTCGTAAACAAGGGTGTATGTGGAATGTGAAGGGCCGCCGCCTGTCATTACCATAGGCTGAACTATCATTCGGAATGCGCCTATTGTAACTGTGATGAATACGAAAACGCAAAGGGGTTTCAGCTCTGGTAAGGTGATGTCCTTGAACTGCTGCCAAGCACTTGCGTGATCCATTTCGGCAGCTTCATACAAAGCAGGATTTATTGCCTGCAAGCCGCCGAGGAAAATTATCATCTGATAGCCAACGCCCTGCCATACGCTCATTATTGCAATGGAAGGAAGTGCCTGATCTGCGCTGTAAATAAAGGGCTGTGCTTCAATGCCTATCTGTGCAAGCATAGTGTTAAGTATTCCCTCGGGGCTGTATATCTGCATCCATAAGTTGGAAACTACCGCAAGGGACATTACAACGGGAATGAAAAACGCTACCTTGAAATATTTCTTGCAGACGGTCGCCTTGTTTATCATAAGAGCAAGTCCAAGTGCGCCAAGGGTCTGTGCAGGAACGATTATCAGCACGAATTTTACTGTGTTAAAAAACGCCGTTGTGAAAAGCTCGTCCTTAAAAATGTCCGAATAGTTTTTGAGTCCCACAAAATGCGTAAGGTTTGGACTTAGTGCAAAGAAATCGGTAAAGCTGAATATCACCGTTAAAAGCATGGGCAGGAACAAAAACAATGTCAGCAAAACAAGTGCAGGGCCGAAAAACGCCATACCCATTATTGAATTTATCTTATTACTCTTCATTTTCTCTTGCGTAACGCTCCAGCTTAGCGTTTATCCTTTCCGTAGATTTATCCAGTTCGCTCTGTGCGTCCTTGCCGCTGAGCGCAATGCCCTCAAGTGCCTGCTGGAAAGAGGTGCTTACCTGCGGATAAACAGGTGTCTTGGGTCGGGGGTGTCCGTAATCACGAAGCTGCTCGTAAAGATGACGGTAATTTTCGTCCTCGGTGAAAACGTCTATCTTGTCGTATGCGCCATAAGTTGAAGGCAGGCTCTTTGTAAGCTCATAGAGGAGAAGTCCACTTTCCTCATTGCTCATCCATTTTACAAGCTCTGTGGCAGCTTCGATGTTCTTCGCCTTTGAGGTTGCCGCATATGCCCAGGAGCCTGTGGGAGTGTATCTTCCACCGTCCCAGCT
>CAMJES010000158.1 GCA_946404705.1 uncultured Ruminococcus sp.
AGATATCATAGCCGGTGACTGGAGTTCAGACGTGTGCTCTTCCGATCTAACGGACGGAGCGGCGGAAATAATGCTGCCGATCTCATCGGGGATATCAACAAGGTTGCCCTCACGGTCGATAACGGAATCGTTTGCTGCTTCTTCGGCAGAGGTTTCCGTGGTTTCAACTTCGGTTTCGTTGATAACGGTTTCCTCGGCTTCGGTGATCTCGGATGTGGTGATCTCTCCGCCGTCAGAGGTGTAATTTGCATTTCCGCAGGCTGTCATTGCAATAGCAAGAACGCCTGCAAGTGCGAGTGATAAGAGCTTTGACTTTTTCATAATGATACTTCCTTTCTTAAATTAAAAAGCTGCAGATCATTCCGCAAAAAACGCAAAATAACCGCAGCAAAGCAAGGAGTATCCGACAGACGGAAAAAATCCGACCCGAACCCCCGAAACAATGCACAAGCGTAACTTATCAACCGTTCACTGCGGCGCGACGCTCACCTGCGGATAATCTGCATTTTGCAGACCATATTGATTCGAAAATATTTCAAATCAATAAACAGCCGGGTATTCCGACTTTGACTTACCTTTTTTCAAAGGACGAGTGCAGCCTTCCCACAGAAAAATCTGCAGTGACTAAAGTTAACCTCGGTAAACCTTAAAAGCGCCCGCGTTATCATTACGGCGACAGGATCGTGCATAATACCGCTTTGCAACCGAAAAACGGTATCGACTTCCCCGAACTGTATCAAGCATATAAAAGGTTTTATGCGTTTTATATGCTTTTGTGCAGCAATATTCAATTTATGTTAAGAGTATATCACCGTTTTACGCCCTTGTCAACAAAAAATATTACAATTCAGAAAAAAATAAGATTTTTTAGCGTTTGGGGGTTTAAATTTGTAAAAAAGTATGGTATAATATTTTTATCTATTTTGAAATAACGATTTTAAATAAGGAAAAGCGTAATTTGAAAGGACGAACCGCAGATGTCACGAACCGAAAAGAATTTCTCCGTTTTTTCCGTGCTGGAGATAATATTGATAATACTTCTTGCTGTGATAATAGCAGCGATGATATTTATAGGCGTTGTTTTCCATAAGGACAACACAGCTACAAGCGTTTTCGGCTATAATTTTTACCGCACAAAAGCCGTTAATATGGAGCCGAAGATACCGCAGAATACCGTAATTATCGCCAAAGAGTCGGAGAAAAACTCTGTCGAAGCAGGAAGCGTTATCCTCTGCAAAATAGGCGAATATACCGTGCTTACAAGAGTTACGGAGGTTCAGGATGGCGCTTACATAGTCAAGTTTGACGCCGCTCCCGACAACGAAACCTTCCGTGTGGAAAGCTCTGCCGTAATCGCGAAAGCCGTGTGGCAGTTTGAAGCGTTCGGAGCGTTCCTCGATTTTGCAACAAGCACAAAGGGAATTATCATTATGCTTATAATTCCGCTTTCAATAATTGTTGTGGTGCAGATCATACGCATAAACAGACTACGAGAGCTTGAACGTGAAGCTTCTTCGCTCGATGATATAGATGATGTCATAAGCTCACGCAGAAATGAAGAACCTCCTGCCGTGACCTTTACAAAGCCGAAGTTCACCGAGGATATCACGGGACAGCTGCCCGTTCAGCGCCCCGAAAGGAAGGAACAGCCCGAATCTCCGCTCGTTATAAGACGTCCGCGCAGCCGTGATTTCGACTTTGACGAGGACGACCTGCGACCGAAGTCGCGCCTTACTGTCGACAGCAACGGCAGAGCGGATTTTGCGGCAGTTGAAAAAGATCCTGCGCCCATTCCCGAAAATGAAACTCCGAACGAACGCCTTGAACGTATCTGCGGAGTGCCGAAGCAGACTTCCGCGGTCAGCGCTTCCGCAAAGGCTTCATCGGGCAGCGAGCCTGCATTTGCAGCTGCTCCCACAAGAATATCCGCCGACGCTGTCCGCGAATCGGACGGCGAAAGGGTTGTGTTTACTCCGCATCTGAGCAACGTTATCCCCGACAGCCTTGCGAATATCCAAGAGGAAGCCACAGCACCGAAGTCCGGCTTTGAAAACAGCGTTCGGAACTATTTTGAAAAAACGAACAAGCCTGCCGCAGAGGAAAAGCCTGCGCCCGAAACCATTTCCACCATTCCCGAAAATGCCGTTGTTCCAAAGGAAAATATCGCTCCCGTCAAAAAGAAAAAGAGCAGCAAAACTCTTGAGGAGCTTATGAGCATTATTGACGCAGAGGAAACTAAGCTAAAAAAATAATTCGGGAGCCTTGAAATGGTCTTTTCAAATCTGATTTTTATATATGTGTTCCTGCCGCTCTGCCTCGGCGCGTACTACGCTTTGCAGTCGGCAAAGGCGCGCAACCTTGTCCTCGCGGTGTTTTCGCTTGCATTTTACGCTTGGGGAGAGCCTGTGTGGGTGCTGCTGCTCGTTTTCAGCGCAGTAGTTGACTACCTGAACGGACTTTTTATCGAGAAATGCCGCAAACGAAAGCGCGGCAGTCCGATACTCGGCGTGATATGCTCGCTTGTGGTCAACCTTGGGATACTTTTCATTTTTAAATACAGCGCATTTTTTATCCACCAAATAAATCTGCTCTTCGGACTAACGCTTAGCGAGCCGACCTTCTCGCTTCCGATAGGAATTTCTTTCTATACGTTCCAAACTATTTCCTATACGGTCGATGTCTACCGCGGAAAGGTCAAAGTCCAACATTCTTTTATAAGCTTTCTGCTCTATGTTTCGATGTTCTTTCAGCTTGTTGCAGGGCCTATCGTCCGATATGAAAGCGTTGCCGCAGAGATCGACGAGCGCAGAGTAACTCCCGAGGACTTAAATTCGGGAATTGTCCGCTTTGTATGCGGACTTGCCAAAAAGGTGATAATCGCAAACAGCGTGGGTCAGCTCGCCGCGAATTCGCTTACTTTTGAGGGCGCGCCTGCGTCCGTCGCAGCGGCTTGGTTCGGCACGATAATGTTTGCGCTCCAGATATACTTCGACTTTTCGGGATATTCCGATATGGCTATCGGACTTGGAAGAATGTTCGGCTTTCATTTTCCCGAAAACTTCAACTATCCCTATATATCAAGCTCTGCGACCGAGTTCTGGCGCAGATGGCATATCTCGCTCGGCTCGTTCTTCCGCGATTATGTCTATATTCCGCTCGGCGGAAACCGAAAGCACCAGATGCTAAACCTTGCAGTCGTGTGGTTCCTCACGGGACTTTGGCACGGCGCAAGCTGGAATTTTATTATATGGGGCGTAGGCTTCGGAGTGCTGATAATTCTCGAAAAGCTGTTTTTGCTTAAGGTGCTTGAAAAAATCCCGAAGTTTTTCTCGCATATATATGCGCTGTTTTTCATTCTCATCGGCTGGACGGTGTTCTACTTCACCGACCTCGGCGAACTTGGAGCCTGCCTTGGCGCAATGTTCGGCGTAGGGGATATCCCTCTTTATGACGAGGTTACGAAATCCGCATTCCTCGGCAATCTCTATCTTATAATTGCCGCTGTTCTGATTTCTGCGCCGATATCACGACTGCTTGATGAATGGCTTAATACCGCCGAGCGAAGATCGGGCGGAGCGTTTGCCGTTATAGGAACGCTTAGAACTGTGCTTTGCATCGGACTGCTTGCGTTATCATCGATAATGCTCGTAGGTCAGACCTATAACCCGTTCCTTTATTTCCGCTTTTGATAGGATTAACCTTGACTTTACCGACCCTTGATTGATTTTTAGAGTTATTATTTACAAAAAATGACGGAGGTAATTTCTATGAAAAAAATCATTCTCGCCGCAGTTTCTTTGATAATGGTACTTTGCTGCCTTTGTTCCTGCGGAGAACCCGAAGCGGCGGACATCACTTCTTCATGGAAGATAGAGTCAATGACGGTCAACGGAAAGACAAATTCCGACATATTTCTGTCTGTTGACCCGAAATCACCTAAGTTTTCTTGTAAAGACGGAAAGAACGTAACTTTTTCGATGAACGGAAAAACGCATAAAGGAACACTTACCGAAAGTGGCGGAGTTTATACCATTGAATTTGATGACACGACCAAGCCTATGGAGGCAAGAATATCGGAGTATAAGCTTATCTTAAAAATGAAATACACGGATAAGATGGAGCTTGTGTTTAAATTAGATTGACAGCAAAATTTGCGGAGGAAAAGATATGGCAATGTGGAACCCTTGGCGCGGCTGTAAAAAATGCAGCGAAGGCTGTCTGCATTGCTATATTCATAAAGGCGACGCAAAACGCGGCGTTGATACGTCGAATATCGTAAAGACCAAGGATTTCGAAAAGCCTGTTGAGCAAATGAAAAAAGGCGGCTATAAAATGAAGTCGGGAATGGTCTATACCTGCTTTTCGACCGATTTTCTTATCGAAGAAGCAGACGAATGGCGCGGCGAGTGCTGGCGTATGATAAAGGAGAGGGGCGACTGCACCTTTCTGTTCCTTACAAAACGTATCGACAGATTTATGGACTGCATACCCGATGACTGGGGCGATGGTTATGAAAATGTCGTGGTCGGCTGTACAATTGAAAATCAGAAAAATGCCGAATATAAACTTGGCATATTCAGCAAACTGCCGATAAAGCATAAATGCATAACCGCACAGCCGCTTATCGAGCAAATCAACATAGAGCCGTATCTTGACGGAGTGGAGCTTGTCGTTGTCGGAGGTGAGTCCGACCGCAATGCAAGGCCGCTTGATTATTCGTGGGTGCTGGATATCCGCGAACAATGCGTCCGCAAGAACATTTCCTTTGAATTCAGACAATGCGGAACGCACTTTATCAAGGACGGAAAACTGTATAATATCCAAACAAAAGACCTTTGCAGTCAAGCCCAAAAAGCAGCAATCAATTATAATGCGCTTTAATTAATGCGTAATTCGTAATTCGTAATGCGTAATTTTTTTGCTCCGTAATTCTTGTAAAACTCGATAATTGTAGGGACGGATTCTATATCCGCCCGTGAAAATGTATTTACCCGAAATCATTAGGTTAGATATTGTAGGGGACGGGTTTCCCGTCCCGATTTGCTTAATTCCGCTTTTATTATGGTGATGGGCGGATATTGAATCCGCCCCTACAATATATGATGGACATTCTCCGGATTTTCAGGAATTATATACCGAAAAGGAAGCACGACAATGAACCAAAAAGAAATCTCTCCTCTCGAAAAGAGGATACAAGCCGCCAAAGCGTACAAACAGAACGCTTTGCGTTACAATATAATAAGCGCGGTCGTTATCTCGGCTGTTGTCGCCGTGACTGCCGTTCTGCTCGCAGTCCTGCCGCGCCCCGAAACCTCCGAGCTGGAAAAGCGTGAGCTTGTGTCGATGCCCAAATTCTCGGTAGAAGCGCTTTTCAGCGGAGAATTTTTCAGCGGTATCGCCGACCATTTTTCCGATACAGTTCCGTATCGTGAGCAGCTTGTCGTGCTGAATTCGCGCATAAAAAAAGCTATGGGCATAAGCGCCCCTACATTCTACGGCGCAGTAGATATCGTTGCGGACGATGAGGGCAACTCGCTTGAGGAAACACTCGAGCCGAATGTAACTCAGCAGACCGATAATGTGCCGCAGCAGACGGAAATTCCCGAGCAGACTGCCGCTGATACGAACGCTGCCGAAACCGCTGTAGATCGGAAGAGCACACGTCTGAACTCCAGTCACCGGCTATGATATCT
>CAMJES010000159.1 GCA_946404705.1 uncultured Ruminococcus sp.
AGGTGAAGCTTGTAGGTTTCTCCATTGCTTGCAACAGTATGACCTGCGTTGTTTCCGCCCTGTGAACGAATAACAACATCTGCTCTTGATGCAAGGATATCAATAACCTTACCCTTGCCTTCATCACCCCATTGAGTGCCGATAACAATATTAGCAGCCATAGAAAACTCCGTTTCCCGACAGCATAAAATTTTGACTGGCTCCCCTGCTGCCGAAAAGAAGCCGCAATAATAAACTAAATTACCAAATTGTATTATAACAGATTTTTTTAATTATGTCAACTTTTTTCTTGACTTAATTAAAGATATATGTTAAAATTTATATATTGTCAAACTAATTATGGGGGTATTTAAAAATATTATGGGGATTTTGAATAGCAGATTTTTTTCAAGAGTTATAGGCGTTGCGATCGTTGGCTTGGTTTGTCTGATAATGGGGCTTACCGATCTGATAGGCGCTCTGAGTTTTAAGAACGATATAAAAAATAATGTTTTGAATTCAGAAAATATTATTGACGATATGTATCAGTCCGATTATAAGCTGAATGAAAACATCTGCGGAAACATCTATTATCTGTATGAATGTTTCTGCGAAGAAACTACAACAAATACAGTAAACGGCATAAAAACATCTTCACGAGTATCGGGAAGCTATTATCTTATGCCAATCACAAATTTTGAAAACGACTATGACGATAATATATATTATGTCACAGTTCTTGCAAAAGATAAAGACTTCACCGCAAACTGCGAACTGCTTGTGGAAGATACATACGACTTTTTAATGGGTGACGATAATGTTGATTTCCACGACTGCATTTTTTACGGAAAGGTCAAACCGCTTGAAGATGATGTAAAAGAATATCTTGTCGAATGGGTCAAGGACGTAGAATTATTTGACGATAATTCCGCGGCGACGATAGATAAATATATCCTGCCCTTTGAACTTGAACAATATAATATTGATAATCATTTAAGATCCGCGAAATTCCTTATACCGATCGGTATAGCGTTCATCGCATTTTGTGTTGTTATATTAATAATCCGTTACAAAAAAGAATCCAAACAGACCGAAGATGCAGCTTTCAACAGCTCTTATGAACCGGTCAAAACACCGCAGCAGGCCTCTTCCGATGCTTCAAACAGCTATAATTTATCGTATAAACCCGAAGAACCGCAAGAACCGAAAGTTCTTCAGCCTGTTCCTGCGGAAAAGCCGAAATATACTCCGCCTGTTACTGACGAAACAAGCGAAAAGACCGTTTCTGTTTCAAATACTGTACCTGCCGAAGACGGAATGTTATCCGCAAATGTTTCCGATGAAGAACTGAACAGTCTGCCCGATGACAGCGCCGCAAAGCCCGTGTACAACTATGATGACGGCGGAATGGGCGGAATTGATGTCAGCGCTCTCGATTTGAGTTCGCTCGACGATTACAGCGAAAACGATACATCCGATAATACCGCTGATGATAATATTTACAGCAGCGATGATGATGATTACACATTTGACGCAGATCCTTCCTCGATCCAGCTTTCAGATATGGACAAATAACAAAAGAAAGGTGTTTTAATATGTTTTTATTCAACAAAAACAAAGCCAAAGACGAACCCCAAAACGTTACAGCACCCGTATCCCCGTCCCCTGCCGCGCCGACTGCAAATGCTGACGATTTCTTTGCTGATCTTGACAGAAAATCCAAACCTAAAACTGTCGAGCAGCCTGTTAAAACAGACATTGACACACCCGAGGTGACCGGATTGCGCGAAGAACCTGCCGTTATTGCCCCCAGCTCTATGAACGATGTTGAAGCCGATTCCTTTGCAGCTGAGAACCTGACCGATAAAACTATCGGAGATGACGGTGCATATCACGGCAGCATGAATGACGCCTACACCGCTTCGGAAGAACCAAAGGAAGAAAAGCCTTTTGATTTGAGCAATGCAGTTACTGCCGATGACTTTTTCAGCAATATGGGACGGAAAGCTACATCTAAGCCTACGCCCGAGCCTGTTGTTCTGCGTGAAGAACCTCTTCCTGAAGTCGGAAGCAGCATGAACGGACTTGATGTTTCAACTCTTGCAACTGACGGACTGCGTGATAAATCGTATGAAAACGATGATAACTATCACGGTAATATGAACGATATTCCGGACGAAGAGGCAATAGATACCGATTCTCTTGCCGTTAAACATCTTAAAGCCGATGCCGATGACAGCGGAAATATTTATAGCGACGATGATTATGAGATTGACGAAAGCAATATAATTGTTGATGAAATAAATGAATAATTTCAAGCCGTTCCGAGTTTCGGAGCGGCTTTTTATGTTCAAATAAAAAAGATGGCAGCCTTTTTAGCGAAAAGCTGCCACGAAAATAAGATAAAATAAAATGAGTATGGAGGCACGAAAAAGACTGCGCCTAAACAAATACACATTGTCTGCATCAATGTGCGGTAAATCATAATCGGTTTTACCCGATTGTGAAATCAAAAATTATTGCTGCGGCAGACAGAAATCAAATCCGTTTGCACGAACATCATCAATAAGCTGCGGCAAAATCTCAGCATTTGTTGATGAAACGCTGTGCAAGAGGTAGATCGCGCCGTCATGAGCGGCATTAGTCGCCTTTTCAAGCGATGAACCGCAATCAGGCTGATTGTTTACATCCCAGTCGCAGTAAGCAAAGCTCCAAAGCAAGGTTTTATATCCAAGCTTGCTGCAAACAGCAAGAGCCTGCTCCGAATACTCTCCGCAAGGCGGTCGGAAATACATCATATCAACTCCATACTCCTTTTTGACGAAGTCATGGAGCGACATTATCTCCTCCTCTGCTCTTTCGGGAGAAAGTGTAGGCAAGGATTCATGCTTCATTCCGTGATTTCCGATGATATGACCCTCGGAAATCATTCGTTTTACAAGCTCCTTGTTTCGCTTTGCATAATCACCCGTGAGGAAAAATACAGCTTTAACGTTTTTCTCCTTTAAGGTATCGAGAATTTTTTCGGTATAGCCGTTTTCATAGCCTTGGTCAAACGTAAGGCAGATACCTTTAGCACCGTTAAACAATGCATAGCTGTTATAAGCTTCAAATTCATCGTTGAACATCTTGGCGCCTGTAGGACAATTGTTTTCATCACATTCAACGCCTTGACCATAGCCGTGGGATTCGGCAGAAAGTCCGCTTAGCTCGGAAATATCCTGCGCAGTAAGACGGTTCGCAGCCGAAGCCGAAAACGCTAACAGATTTACAGCTATTGCAGCCGCTGTAAAAGCTGTGATAAGCTTGGAAATCTTCATCTGATCCCCCCATAACAAGATTTACGGATAACCGTACAATTCTTATTATTCCGATCTTGTTATAACTTATCACAAGTATATTATATCACGTTTTATCGGAAAATAACACTACAAAGCGGTTACAATTTTATCACAGTTTATTTCCGTATATTAACAAATAAAAACAAAAATGCGCTGCGGTCACAACTCACAGCGCATAATATAAAGCTTATTTTGAAAGATAAGACTTCACAAGTTCCTGAAGAAGCTCATCACGGTCAATATGCCGGATAAGATTTCTTGCGTTATTATACGTTGTTATGTAGGTCGGGTCTTCTGATAAAATATATCCAACTATCTGGTTTATGGGATTATATCCTTTTTCGCTGAGAGCGTCATATATTAATGTGAGATTCTTTTTAAGTTCTCCTTCGTTTTCCTCAATAACTGTAAACGTCATTGTCTGTTCGTTATTCATTTTATATGACCTTCCTTCTAAATGAATTCTACTTATAGTTATATTATACTATATTTGCTCAAAAAATGCAAGTACTTTTTGTAATATTTTTAAAACAAAAGTTTCGTTTAAAAAAGACTGTCGGCAATTTCGTATGCTCTGTCATCATCCGAGCAGGCAAAAAGCATAACATAGTTTCCTTTTACAACGACTTTTGCTCCGTCAAGCTTGTACATCTCATCGGGAGTATAGTCGGAATAAAGCTCGATCTGACCGTCAAGACGCTTCTGAGCAGCCGCACGAGCGCTTTCAGCCTGTTCGGGAGAGTTCATCTTGAAAACTGCGAGTTCATCGGGATAAGCGCCCGAGCCGCAGATAAATACAGAAAGTTCGTCCGCTGCTTCAACATCAATGTCATAGTATGCGCCGATATCTTCCTTGGTTTTTTCGACCGCTGATGGGATTTCGATCTCAGCCATTATAGCAGATGTGATATCCGCCGGTGCAGGCTCTTTAACTTCCTTAACACTTTCAGTTTTTGAACAAGCTGTAAGCATCATTATCGGCAGCACTATCAAAGCTGCAAATTTTCTTAATTTCATAATATTTTCCTTCCTTTACTGTGTGATTTCTGTTTCGCTTGATGTTTCGGTATATGACGCTGTAACTGTTTCGCTCTCCGTTACTATCGACTCAACTGCTGTAACGGCAGTTTCCGCAGAAATTGCCGTATCTGAATTTGCAATTTCGAACGGCTCTGTCTGAGAAGCTTCACCGTCTTCGTTAAGCTCAAGTTCATACTGAATCCTGCTCAAAACAACGCCGTAAGCTTTTCCGAGGAAATGCAAGCCGTCAGCTTCGGCATAATCAGCTGCGAGATATCCGTCATCGTCCTGAAGCATTGTAAATATATCAATATACATGCAATCCTTTTCCTCGGCCGTTTTAAGGAGCTTGCTGTTATAATCCATTATAACAGGGATCTTTTCGGGATTTTCACTCTCATGCGCAGCTGTAACGGGAGGTATTGACAGAATAATGATTTTCGAATCGGGCGATACCGTTCTAAGGCTGTCAACAAGCTCTGACATTTCTTTTGCCATATATTCGGCGCTTAAAAATGCAAGTCCGTTTGTGCCGAGCATAATGCAGATATAATCGGGCTGCATTTCCTCTGCTTTTTTTACAGCTGTAACGCCGTTTATCTCCTTTGTAACGGCAGATTCGGGATTTAAACCTACCTGAGCAAAAACATTATCCGGTTCAAGATATCCAAAGCCGGAAAAACCTGTAAAAATCGAATCACCGATAAAAAGACTGTTTGAAAAAAACGACTTGTCATATTCTGTTGAATTATATTTCGGCTCGGTTTCACTTGTTACTTCGGTTGCTTCTGTTTTGTCTGTAAGTACAATATTGGCTGTGACCTGCGAGGTTTCCGTTGTTGTCATAGTTGTTACAGCTTCGGTTTGTTCGGGCAAAATAACAACGGGCTGCGATACGACAAGCTCTTCATCCCACGGCATTTTTATACCAAAGCTTTGCAACGGATTTTTTCCCGTAAAAAAAGTATAACTATATAAACCAAGCGCGGAAAGTACAAGAACAATAAGTACAATTATAATAACATTAAGCGTTATAAGAACCTTTGAAGTTTTCGGTTTTTCGGAATAGTAATAATAATTTTTTCGTGGCATTGGATACACCTTTCTTCTGCGATATTTTATATTATTATACACTATTTTATTAGACATATCAAGTATTTTTACGATAAAATTTTCACCCTATAAATAAAAAAATCCGTTTTCATGAAGAAAACGGATTCTGGAGGCGCCACCCAGATTTGAACTGGGGATCAAGGTGTTGCAGACCTACGCCTTACCACTTGGCTATAGCGCCGTTGGAGCGGATTACGAGGCTCGAACTCGCTACCTCCACCTTGGCAAGGTGGCGCTC
>CAMJES010000160.1 GCA_946404705.1 uncultured Ruminococcus sp.
GATATCATAGCCGGTGACTGGAGTTCAGACGTGTGCTCTTCCGATCTTTATAACTCCGATACACTCAGCGTCAGCCGAAGCCTTTGTGCAGACTGCAAGTGCCTCTGCGCTGTTCCTTACAACAGGCTGAAAGACAACTTCCGCAATTTCGCCAAGCTTTTCGTTAAGGAAAGCCGCCATTTCCTTTGAATCCGCTGCCGCCTGCGCAAGAGTTTCTTCGCCATAGAGATCCTGACTTCCCGTAATAAAATACAATGTTTTCATAGACGTTCCCTCCGTACAATCTTTATTATAATCATTATAGCCTATACGGCAGTTTTTTTCAAGAACCTTATTTCCCGATTATAGACATTTATTAACCTTTATGCTATAATGATACAAAAGGGGGAAAATGGAATGATAGCACGATACGAACAGAGCGTTCTTTCGGGAAAATCGCAGGTAACGGTGCAGCGATACGGCGGCTTGCAAAATCTTCCCCATTGGCATATTGAAAGCGAGCTTATCTTCGCCGAAAAAGGCTCTGCCGAAGTTATGACGGAAAACACGGTATATGCTCTTTCCGAGGGCGGCTGCGTTTTTATCCGAAGCGGCGCGGTGCATTACATAAAAGCCGAAACGGACAGCATTATTTCCGTTATGAAAATAGATTCACAGCTTATATCTTCCGCTGTGGGAATGCAGACACCTGTTTGTCCGCTGCTTGAAAGCCGATATCCTATCGCGGATATTTTTGAAAAAATCAGACAGGAAATATCCGCAGGCGAAAAGTATTACGAAGTAGTTTGCGCAGGACTTGTCACGGCAATGACAGCGGAAATTTTCCGAAACGAAAAGACCGAAGCGCTGAACAGCTCTTCGGAAAGCACCGCATACAAGGAGCTGCTGCGGCTTATCGGTGAACATTACACCGACATAACCTTTGACGAAGCGGCGGAGTTTATGTGTTTCAGCAAGCCTTATTTCTCGAAATATTTCCGCAGGATGTCGGGAATGACTTTTTCCGAATATCTGAACATCGTCCGTGTAAGTGAGGCGGTGAAGCTGCTTTCACGCGGAGATCTTTCCGCAGGAGAAACTGCACTTGCGGCAGGCTTCGGAACTATACGCAGCTTTAACCGCATTTTCAAGCGGTACACGGGGTTTACGCCAATGGAACTGCCCGATGATTTTGTATTTATCGGCGGAAGTCGGGAAAACGGCAAAGATGGTTTTGACCCGACTTTGCCTTTATCAAGAATTTTATAGATTTGATACGATATTGGGGGCGTTGGATATCGGTTGGACTTGAAAAAGGCTCCGGAACCGCTTGACAACGGCGGTGAAGATGGTATAATAGGGGTAGGGAGTGAGAAAGTGGCTCTTGAATATCAGCGTTACGGACGTAATAAAGATACGATCGTTAATAAAACATACATTGACAGCGGTGAGTACCGCAGAAAATTTGATAGTTTAACCGACAATCCCGATGTAAATAAATCTTTGTATGACTGTGCAAAAACTGCTTTGAAGCATAGAAGCGGAACAGAGCTTGAGGATATGTATTGGGTTGACAGCAAAACAGGTAACATTGTTTTATCGGTAACTGATAGTATAGACGAGCGAGCTATTGTATATAATGACAAAATCAGAAACACTATAAAAGGCAAGGCAGATATTATTACTTTACATACTCATCCGAGCAGTATGCCGCCGAGTATTGACGATTTTAATTCTTGTTTCAACAATGAATATGAGTCAGGAATTATCGCCTGCCATAATGGACGGGTGTTTAAATATTCGTCGAAGCAGACTGTCAGCAAATCGCTGTACAACCTTTATATTGGAGAATATCTTGATAAAGGATACAATGAATTTGATGCACAGCTTAAAGCTCTTGAAAAACTCAAAGAAAATCATTTGATAGAATTCAAGGAGGTATAGTATTATGGCAGAAAAGGAATATTTTATTGATGATCGTGTCACTATCCCTGAAAGCATAAAAAATATGACCCATGAAGAAAGACTTGCGGAAATAGCACGGCTTGAAAAAATCGCTAAGGCTGAAAAAGAAAAAATTCTTAAACAAAAGTAATTCAGAGTTTACTTTGCCGCTTTGAGAAATCAAGGCGGCTTTTTCTATGCCCGAATAAGATAAAATCGGTTCTGTGTCGGTCTTTCTCCAATATTTTCTTGTAAAAAACATAAAACTGTGATATAATGTAAAAAATCGCCAAAAATGTCACGGCTGATATACATCTTTGCAAAATGCAACCATCGGTTGCATTTTTTGTAAGCTTTGCTTGGTTGAAAAGAACTTTACTACTTTGTATAATAAAAATAACGAAAGCGGACGGTTTCCGTATCCGCGGAATGGAGAGATTCAGATGATAGAATCAAATTTAAAGTGGCTTCGCAAGATGTGCGGTCTGTCGCAGGAGCAGGTGGCTGAAAAGCTGAATGTTTCCCGTCAAGCGGTGGCAAAATGGGAAAGCGGCGATTCGCTGCCCGATATCTACAACTGTCGCGCGCTTGCAGATCTTTATGATATCACTATCGACAGCCTTTTTGAAGCTGTGACGGACAGCGAGAAAAAAGACATTACTCCCCGAGGCAAGCACATTTTCGGAGCGGTCAAGGTGGGTAAGGACGGTTCGTTCAAGCTCCCCAAAAAGGCGCTGAAGATCTTCGGCATCAAGGAGGGGGAAATGCTTCTTGTGCTTGGAGATGAGGATCAGGGCATCGCATTATGCAAGACCTCGTTCTTCATTGATGTACTTAAATCTATGAAAGCCGCCGGCTGCAAGGATATCACCCTTGATGACATAATTCCTACGGACAAGGATTCTGAAGAAAACTGATGGAATGAAGGGAACGAATCATGGAAAATTCGTCTATTGAGATAAGAAAACTGAGAAAAAGCTTCGGAGAGCTTACTGCCGTAAACGACCTTGATCTTGATATCGCTTCGGGAGAGCTTTTCGGACTTCTCGGCGTTAACGGTGCAGGAAAGACTACCACCATAAAAATGTTATCCTGCCTGACTAAGCCCGACAGCGGCGAAGCGTTTCTGGGCGGAAAAAGCATTATCACGCAAAGCAATGAAGTTAAGCAGATAATAAATCTCTCCACGCAGGAAACAGCTGTGGCTCCCAAGCTTACCGTAAAGGAAAATCTGCGGTTTATGGCGGATATTTACGGTATTAGCGACCCTGCAGGCGCTGTTGACAGAGTAATAAATGAGCTTTCGCTCGGTTCGGTGCTTGACCGCAGGGCAAAGACGCTTTCGGGCGGCTGGCAGAGAAAGGTCAGCATTGCAATGGCTCTTGTGACATCTCCGAGGATACTGTTTCTTGACGAGCCTACGCTTGGACTGGACGTACTTGCAAGGCGTGAGTTATGGAATGTTATAAAAGGTCTTAAATCAAAAATGACTATAATCCTCACGACCCATTATCTTGACGAAGCGGAAGCTCTTTGCGACCGCATTGCGATTATGACAGAGGGCTGTTTGAGAGCGGTCGGAACTGCCGATGAGCTTAAACAGCTTGCAGGCAAGGACAGCTTTGAGGACGCATTTATAGAAATTGCCGAAAGAAGCGCAAAAAAGGAGGAAACAATATGAGAACGGCTGTATTTTCCAAAAGAAATCTCAAAGAGCTTCTCAGAGATCCGTTAAGCTACATATTCTGCCTTGGCTTTCCCATTGTAATGCTGCTCATCATGACGGTCGTAAACAACAGCATCCCTCCGGAAGCAGGAATGACCGTTTTCCGCATTAACAATCTTTCGGGCGGAATTGCGGTGTTCGGGCTTTCCTTTGTAATGCTCTTTGCGGCGCTTCTTCTTTCCCAAGACAGGACAGGTGCATTTCTCACCCGTCTTTACGCATCTCCTATGAAGGCATGGGAATTTATCGGCGGATATTATCTGCCTATAATCCTTCTTTCGGTAATTCAGTCGGTAATTACCTTCGCAGCGTCGTTTATCATTGCGGCTGCGGAAGATGTGAGCATGAACGCGGTTAGGGTGCTGCTCGCGCTGCTGTCGCTTATCCCAACAGCGGTAATGTTCATAGGCTTCGGGCTGCTTTTCGGCAGCGTATTCAACAGCAATGCCGCTCCCGGTCTTTGCTCCATAATCATCTCCGCCGCAGGTATGCTCGGGGGAATATGGATGGACGTTGAAAGCATTGGCGGCGGACTTCGGAACGTCTGCCTTGCCCTGCCGTTCTATCATTCGGTAAGAGCCGTGCGCAGCATTATGGCAGGCAGCACGGATAACCTTGGCACCGATATGCTCGTTGTTGCGGCGTACACTCTCGGAGCGGTTTTGATATCAATTATTGCGTTCAGAAAAAATATGGTCAAAGATAATAAGTAAAAGAGGGACAATATGAAAATAGCATGGTTTTGTATTCCTGCGCACGGACACACCAATCCTACACTTGGGATAGTAAAGGAACTGACCTCTGCAGGACACGAGATATATTATTTTTCGTTTGAGATGTTCAGAGAAAAAATCGAAAAAGCAGGTGCGCATTTTATAAGCTGTGACGGCTGTGATTTTGAAATGGAGGACAAGGGCAACGCCGATAAGGTAGGCAAGGATATGGCTTTTGCAGCCGAGCTTCTTGTAAATTCCACCCTTGCGCTGGATGAAAAAGTTTCCGCAAAGGTCAAGGAATTATCTCCCGATATCATCGTTTCCGACTCTGTGGCATACTGGGGCAAGCTTACGGCAATGAAATACAATATCCCGTATGTTTCCTCAACGACCACATTCGCATTCAACAACCAATCCTCAAGATATATGAAGCACGGCATCGGCGAGCTTTTTAATATGCTATTCACAATGCCGAAGGCGAACAAGCATATAAAAAAGCTTCGGGACAAAGGCTATCCCGTAAAAAGCATAATAGAGATCGTACAGAACTCCAACGATACCAACACTATTGTTTACACCTCAAAATACTTCCAGCCCTGTGCGGAAACGTTCTCCGACAAATATCATTTCATCGGCCCTTCCATAAGACCTGTGGAGAAGGCTGTTGAAAAAACTGCGGAAAAGACTGTTTATATCTCGATGGGAACCGTGGTAAAAAACGAGGAGATCTACCGCAGCTGCATTGAGGCATTTAAAGGAACGGACTATCAGGTCATTATTTCAACGGGAACAAACAGCTGTAACTTTGGAAGTCTGCCCGATAATATTCAAGTATATGAAAGCGTTGACCAAATGGCGGTTCTTTCCATAGCTGACGTTTTCATCACCCATTGCGGAATGAACTCCGCTTCCGAGGGGTTATATTTTGAAGTACCGCTGATACTCTGCCCCCAGACTCCCGAACAGGGTGCGGTTGCGGCGCGAACCGCGGAACTCGGAGCAGGCGTTATGCTCGATTCATACGGAAAAGATGACATTAAAAAGGCTGTTGAAACGGTTCTGAATGACGCAAAATACAAAGAAGCCGCAAAAAAGATATCGGAAAGCTTCAAGTCCGCAGGCGGCGCGAAAGAAGCAAGGCTTTTCCTTGAATCTTTAATAAAATAAGGAGCAAAGAAAATTTTTTACAGCAGAGTATATCATAAAGCGGTATGCTCTGCTTTTTTGATTATGTCTGAAAAACACTCTTTGAGTTACGGTTGATTTTTTTATACTAATTCCAAACCGTTCTATAGACAAAGACGACAGATAGAATAATCC
>CAMJES010000161.1 GCA_946404705.1 uncultured Ruminococcus sp.
CCACCGAGATCTACACTCTTTCCCTACACGACGCTCTTCCGATCTTAGCTTCAAAACGGAGCGCTTCGCTGTGAAGATTAACTATTTCCGCAAGCGCATAACGTGCAGGGTGATTTGACATATCCTTATCGGGATTTTCACGCTTAAGCTGCTCGTAATATTCCTTTGCGGTCGCAAGAGAATGGTTTCCGTCACCCATTGCATAAAGCATAACAGGCTCGTTTTCAAGTCCGTACTTTGCGTTGAATTCGTCTGCATTTCCGAGTGCGTCAAGCGCAGCCGTTACCTCGACGATATCGTCTTCGCCGAGAAGATATCCTGCAATATGACCGCCGCCCTGCATAAGCTCAAAGTCATATACCTTTTTGAGCGTGTCTTTCTTTGAGGAAAGCTTTTCAATTACCGTGCGCTTTGCATCGTCAATGAGTATCATAATATGCGGAAGTTCAAGCGGCGCGCCGTTTCTTACCTTTATTCTCGGCGGGATACGCTCAACAACGGTAGCCTCGGTCGCACGTACGGAGGACTTGCTGCCCTTGCGGTAGTCGTATTCTTCAAGGTCGATAGCACCGACAATACCTGCTCTTACTCCGTCAGCTGTCGAACGCTCAACGTATATCATCGCGTTCTTGTATTCGTCAAAAATACCGTCAGCAATGTATTTATCCATATTTTTATGTATATCTGCAATACGGCTGTCAACGCCGTCGCTTTCAAGGTATACCTCGGGGAGGATAAGACGGAGCGTGGACGGAGCGTTTCCGACTATCTGTTCGGTCTTTTCCCAGTATTCAGGCTCGGAGGTGTACTGATCGCAGGCAACCACCGACCATTTTTCCATTTCAATATCATGCGGAAGAAGTATATCCGCAGCTTTAAAAGCATTGCTCATAAAAATAATCTCCTTAAAAAAGTAGTATAATATGATTATACACTATTTTTTGCCTTTTTTCAATAGTTTTGGAAATAATCATTATGGCATTTCTTCGTTATGCACACAATATTTTGCAGAGGATGGGCTTCCTATTCCGTCTGCACAAATCCAAGAGCAAAGCGGAACGGCGACCTATCCCCTACATTAATCCTCAATTATTCTGCTGCTGTGATTTAAGAATGTTGAGGTGCTGCATTTCGCCGAGGGCATTTTCGGCAAGTATCTTGCTTCCGCTTGAAACAGCAGCAGCCTGAATGACTGTCATTGTGAGCATTTTTCCCACGCTGCTGTCATCGTCCGTCATACTGTCGATAGATTTGTGCAGGATATCAACAAGCCGATGAAAGGTCTGTTCATACTGCTCGCTGAAAAAATCGAGCAGTTCTTCCTCTGTACGCGACTTAAGCAGGTGGTCAATCATCGCGCCGATGACCTGTATCGGAAGTATCGGCTTCATCGCGCATATTATAAGCAGATGCGATATATGAACTCTTGAATATTTCTTTTTTACCGGAGGAGGGATTATTCCAAGCTTGACATAGTTGTTTATCATTGACGGAGTTAGCCCTGCCTCGCCGCCGTGGGAAAAAATTCGGATATACTTGCTCATCAAGGACAATATCTGATCCATATAAAGACCTATCTCGGGCAGCTCGTTCCACCTCGGCAAACGGCAGGAGCGCTCCTGCTTGTTCCAAAACTGCGCGCCGAGTTCTGCTGTATTATTTTCATTTGCCATAAATTATCCCCTTTTCATAACAGCCGAATATTATGTATATGTTAACATTATACAATATATTTATTCAAATTACAATAGGTTTTACAAAAAATATGAAAAATTGTTTTTGAAATCTATTGACAAAGATAAAATAGCGATGTATAATAGTTTTGAAAACTAGATGTAATACTTGGAGAAACCAAAGCATGAGTTTAAACCTTAAAAAATATACAATTATAACCGGTCACTACGGCAGCGGAAAGACAAATTTTGCCGCAAATCTTGCAGTTAAGGCTGCAAAAAGCGGTGAAAAAGTCACCGTTGTTGACCTTGATATAGTAAATCCCTACTTTAGAAGCGCAGATTTCGGAAAACTGTTTGAGCAAAACGGAATAAGCCTTGCCGCACCGATTTACGCCAACACAAACCTTGATATACCTGCTCTTTCGTTTAATATTGAGGAATTTCTGAGCGCAGACGGAAAAGTTATCATTGATGTCGGCGGAGATGACTCGGGAGCTTCGGCGCTTGCGCGGTATAAACAGTTTCTTTCCGCTTATTCAGATGATATCGAAGGCATATATGTGATAAATATGTACCGCTACCTCACAGGAACGGCGGAAGACGCTTTGGAGTTTATGCGTGAGATAGAAGCCGCTTCGGGAATGGTCGTATCATCGTTCGTAAACAACTCCAACCTCGGAGAGGAAACGACTGCGGAAGTAATTGAGAAAAGCTCAGCTTACGCAGATGAATTCTGCTCTCTTTCGGGTCTGCCGCTTAGGTTTACGGTGGACACAAGCGGAAAAGCGGCGGTAAAAAACCGCTTCGAAGCTGAAATTTATGTAAAAAAAATCTGGGAAAACTAAGGAGATTTTTATATGGCAAAAATTACTGTTGACAAGGAGCGCTGCAAGGGCTGCGGACTTTGCGTGAGTGCCTGCCCCAAGAAAATAGTTGCTCTTGATACGAAATCACGCAACAAAAAAGGCTATTTCACATCATACTGCACCGATGATTCGGCTTGTATCGGCTGTACAATGTGCGCAATGATGTGTCCCGACTGTGCGATAAAGGTTGAAAAGGAGTGAGCAAGGTGGAAAGAAATCTTATGAAAGGCAACGAGGCTCTTGCCGAAGCTGCTATCCGTGCAGGCTGCAAATGCTTTTTCGGATACCCGATAACGCCGCAGACGGAGGTCGCTGCTTATCTTGCAAAATATATGCCGAAAAACGACGGCGTTTTCATTCAGGCTGAATCGGAGATCGCCGCTATAAATATGGTTCTCGGCGCAGCTTCGGCAGGCGTCCGTGCAATGACATCATCATCATCGCCGGGAATTTCGCTTAAATCCGAGGGCGTTTCCTATATTGCAGGCTCCGACCTGCCCTGCGTTATCATCAACGTTCAGCGCGGCGGCCCCGGACTTGGCGGAATACAGCCCTCCCAGTCGGACTACTGGCAGGCTACAAAGGCTCTCGGCCACGGCGACTATCAGCTGCTCGTTTATGCGCCCTGCTCCGTTCAGGAAATGGTCGACAAGGTAACGCTTGCGTTCGATATGGCTGATAAGTTCCGTATGCCTGCGATGATACTTGCGGACGGTCTGCTTGGTCAGATGATGGAGCCTGTGACATTCCCCGAGCGCAAAACCGAATTTGAACCCAAGCCGTGGGCGGCAAACGGACACGGAAACAAGCGCAAGCACAACATCATCAACTCGCTCTATCTTGTTCCCGAAGAGCTGGAAAACTCCATACGAAACCGCTATGAACGCTATGAAATAATAAAGGCTAATCACACCGAAGCCGAAAGCTATCTTTGCGATGACGCTGATTTTGTTGTTACTGCATACGGCGCATCTGCCCGTGTTGCAAAGTCGGCTGTGAACCGCGCCCGTGCAATGGGCATAAAGGCAGGACTTTTCCGTCCGATAACGCTCTGGCCTTTCCCCGTGAACGAGATAAACGAAGCCTGCAAAAATGCCAAGGCTCTGCTTGACGTTGAAATGTCAATGGGTCAGATGATCGAGGACGTAAAGCTTGCGATAAACTGCTCAAAGCCCGTGCATTTCTTCGGCAGAACGGGCGGAGTTATCCCCTCGCCCGATGAAGTTCTCGGAGAGCTGAAAAAGCTTTCCGAAGCAAACAAATAATGAAAGGACAATCACAATGGCTGTAATTTTTGATAGACCGAAAAGCCTTGCCGATGTGCCTACGCACTACTGCCCCGGCTGTACGCACGGCATCATTCACCGCCTTATCGCAGAAGTTATTGATGAAATGGGCATCGAGGGCGATACGATAGGTATTTGTCCCGTCGGCTGTGCGGTAATGGCTTATGACTATTTCAACTGCGATATGATAGAAGCTGCGCACGGCAGAGCGCCTGCAACTGCAACGGGAGTAAAACGCTCTCTCCCCGACAAGTTCGTGTTCACATATCAGGGTGACGGCGACTGCGCAGCGATAGGAACTGCCGAAACCGTTCACGCTGCAACAAGGGGCGAAAACATTGTCGTTATATTCGTAAACAACGCTATTTACGGCATGACGGGCGGTCAGATGGCTCCGACCTCTCTTCCCGGTCAGGTCACGCAGACAACGCCCTACGGACGAGATGTTTCCGTTGCGGGAAATCCGATAAAAATGGTGGAGATGCTTTCCGTTTTGGACGGAGTTGCGCTTGCGCAGCGTGTTGCCGTAAACACAGTTCCGCATATAAGAGAAGCTAAAAAGGCTATACGCAAGGCGTTTGAGAACCAAAAGGCAAAGCGCGGATTTTCGATAATCGAAGTTCTTTCCTCCTGCCCAACAAACTGGGGCGTTTCGCCGACCGAAGCGCTCGAAAAAATTGACGAAGTGATGATTCCGTTCTATCCTCTCGGAGCATATAAGGACGTAACGGCAGAGGGGGCGAACTGATATGAACTATGATATCCTTATTGCAGGTTTTGGCGGTCAGGGCATACTTTTCGCAGGAAAGCTGCTTGTAAATCTCGGTCTGTATGAGGACAAAGAGGTGTCGTGGCTGCCCTCCTACGGCCCCGAAATGCGCGGCGGCACCTGCAACTGCTCGGTGTGCGTTTCCGATGAGCCTATCGGCTCTCCGCTTGTGGTAAATCCGAATGTACTTATCGCTATGAACACGCCCTCGCTTGAAAAGTTCATCGACAAGGTTCAGCCGAACGGACTGGTCATTGTCGACAGCTCAATGGTTGACGCAGAAATTGAGCGTACCGACATCAAGGTCTGCAAAGTTCCTGCGACCGCTCTCACCGATACAGACCCGAATCTCAAGGGCGGAGCGAACATCATTCTTGCAGGAAAATTCATCGCAGAAACAGGCTTCACTACTCCCGATAAGATACGCACGGTTTTCGAAAAGATCATTCCTCCGCGCAAGGCTGCGATGATCGAAAACAACCTCAAAGCCATTGAAATTGGCATGAATTACGGAAGCTAAACAGCGTTTGTAGAAATTGTACAAAAACTTTAATTTTATTGGTGCAATCATATAAATATTTTCCAAAAGCTTGACTTTTATTGTTACCGATGTTATAATAAATACAGAAAATAAATCAAACGGCAATAGCTTATAAACAATATCAATGATTATTTTCCATAATTTAGACAACCTTTCATTTTTTCTTTTTCATAAACTTCCTTAATTCCGGAAAACGCCGTCCATTTTGGGCGGTGTTTTTCGTTGTGCTTTTTATATTGTGGAGTTTGAAGTTTTTCGAATGTGGAAAGTGAAAAATGGAAAGTGGAATTTGAATGAGTTTGGAGTGTGGAGAGTGGAGAGTGGAATTAAGGTGCCTGCTTCGCAGGTGGATTTTAATTGGCTTGACTTAATTTTTTCTTTGGGGTATAATGGAATAAATTGAGTGCGTGAACTGCGCTATAAATCG
>CAMJES010000162.1 GCA_946404705.1 uncultured Ruminococcus sp.
CTTCGGCGGAAACTCCGGCTATAATGACGGCTGATGGGACGAAGGCTGGAACAACTGCTACGACCTTGTAAAGCTTAATCTTCACAACGGCGAGGTCGTGGATTATCTGCTTTCCGCTATAAAGTTCTGGATAGATGAATGGGATATTGACGGCATCCGTTTTGACGCCGCAGACTGCCTGACCGATGATTTCATCAAGCGTGTGCATAACTTTACGCGTTCAATGAAGCCCGATTTCTGGCTTATGGGCGAGATCATTCACGGCAACTATGCGCATTGGGCAAATCCCGAGATGTTCGACTGCGTTACGAATTATCAGTGCTATAAGGGCATCTATTCCTCTCACAATGACCGCAACTACTTTGAAATTGCCCATTCTATCGAGTATCAGCTCGGTCAGTACGGCAATGTCTATATGTATAATTTCCTTGATAACCACGATGTTGTGCGACTGGCGTCGGTTCTGCGCAATCCCGATCATATCGAATGCTGCTATACAATGATGTATATGATGTACGGCGTTCCCTCGGTTTATTACGGCAGCGAGTTCGGCATCAAGGGCGAAAAGGGTCACGGTGCAGACGCCGATTTGCCGCTTCGTCCCTGCATTGAGCTTGATATGCCCGAGCAGAATGAAAAGCTGCTTAAGCATATTTCTGCGCTCGGCGCTATCCGTATGAGTATACCTGCCGTTCAGACCGGTTCTTATGCGAAAATGGATCTTAAAAATCAGACATTCCTTTTCAAGCGTGAAAAAGACGGAGATGTTGTCTATGTTGCGCTCAATATCAGCGACGGCGACTATACATTCCGTTTCAATACCAAATATCAGAAGATTGCAGACAGACTTTCCGGCAGACAGTTTAACGTCAACGGCGGAAACGCTGAGATAACTGTTCCGAAGAACTGCTCAATGATCCTCGTTGACAGCGAGCTTGCTCCGAATATGCCCGAGGAAAAGCCTATTGAAGCTGCAAAGCCCGTTGAAGCTGTCAAGCCTTCAGAACAGCCTGCCGCACCTGCTCCTGCTCAGGAGAATAAGGTTTCCTGCGTAACTCCTGCTGCCGACAAGGGCAACGGAGTGAAGTCGCTCGGCGTTCCCGACGGAAGAAAGCCCGTTCTTGGCGGTCATTACAAGCATTTCAAGGGCGGTAATTACGTTCTTCTGAATGTTGCAAAGGATCACGAAACCTGCGAAAGCATTGCTGTATATATGTGCATTGACGGAAAGCCGAATATCTGGGCAAGGCCGCTCGATATGTTCCTTGAAGATATTGACGACCACGGCGTTCGCAAGGCAAGATTTGAATATATTGCAGATTGATATACAATTGATATGTAATGTGGGGTGTTATCCCCACATTAACGCGCCTTAGTCTTAGCTCTTCTTGACGAAGGATTCGCAGTCTACGCACTCGGGTACAGACGGGTTAGGCTCGTGAGTACCTACTTTGATGGATTCAAGTGTGCAGTAGTTTTCGTTGCACATATTAAATTTGCAGGAAGATACGTCGCAATGGATGCTTGGATTCTTAGGCATATTTAAAATCTCCTTTTGTTTGATTTGCCTTTCGGCACGACATTATTATCTGTGATATTCGCTTAAAAATTCGTTGGAAAAATTTGGAGAGATCAATGGACATTTATATTCCCGAAAATGTTAAAAGAATATTGAATACGCTTGAAGGTGCGGATATGAGGCTTATATCGTAGGCGGCTGCGTCCGTGACTCTATCCTCGGAAAAAATCCCCGTGATTATGATGTAACGACTTCGGCGCTGCCCGATGAGGTCAAGGCTTGTCTTGACGGTTTTAATGTTATCGAAACCGGATTAAAGCACGGTACTGTTACCGTTGTTTCGGGCGATGACTATGTTGAGGTGACAACGTTCCGAATTGACGGGGAATATGTAGATCACCGCCGTCCCGAGTCGGTGGAATATGCAAACAACCTTGCCGATGATCTTGCGCGGCGTGATTTTACGATAAATGCAATGGCATACAACGCAAAGATCGGAATTGTCGATAACTACGGCGGTCAGAAGGATCTGTTCAGACAGGTGATCCGCAGCGTAGGAAATCCGTGTATGCGCTTTGATGAGGACGCTTTGAGGATAATCCGTGCGCTTCGTTTTGCGTCCGAGCTTAATTTTGAGATAGACAGCGCAACAGCAAATGCGATCCATGAGATGAAAAATCTGTTGCTTAATATATCTGCCGAAAGAGTTTCCAAGGAGTTTGATCTGCTGCTTATGGGAAGCTCCCCTGCGAATATACTTATGGAATTTTCCGATGTTTTTTGTACTGTATTCCCCGAAGTATCGGCGTGTGTAGGCTTTGACCAGCACAGCAGATATCATATATACGATGTATGGAAGCACTCTGCCGTTGCGGTTGAGAATTCGGTTCCCGACCGTGAAGTTCGGCTTGCGCTGTTCTTCCATGATATCGCGAAGCCGAGATGCTGCGTTTTTGACGATGAGGGCAACGGACATTTTCCCGGCCATGAGCAGGAAAGTGCCGAAATGGCTGAGAAGATCATGCGCCGAATGAAATATTCGAGCGATACTATAAAATGTGTTTCGCAGCTGATAAAATTCCACTATGTCACTCCGATAGACGATGAAAAGGTCGTCAAAAAGATGCTTGCTGCGATAGGGCCGCAGTATTTCTTCAAGCTTATCGAGCTTATGAAATCGGACAGCCGCGCAAAACAGAGCATTTGCTTCGAGAGAGTTCAGATACTTGAAGCAATGGGAGCAAAAGCGGAGCGTATCCTTGCCAACAAAGAGTGCATAAGTATTTCTCAGCTTGATATAAAAGGAACGGACATTGCCGCTCTCGGTGCGCAGGGCAGCCGTATAGGAGAGATACTTGATGAGCTGCTTTCGATGCAGATAGACGGCAAGGTTTTGAATGAAAAATCGCAGCTTATGGCTGCTGCGGAAAAGTTGATATAAAACGAATAAAGGCACTTCTGATTTTTCGGAAGTGCTTTGTGTTTAGGAAACCGCTTTCGAATGGAGGCGGTTTTTCTTTCCAATCTTGACAAAGCGATTATCTTGGAATATAATTAAAAATACATATATGCTTTAGCTTTTATGCGCAGATAAAGGGGGAAAACATGAAAAGAATATTATTGGCAATTATTCTGTCGGTGGCAGTCCTTTCCGCTTGCAGCAGAAATGCTTCCGATACAGATTTAAACACGGAAATTTCTGCAAATATGACAGTAACGGAAAACAACTCTTCCGAAAGTACCACAACAGAAAGCACGACAACAGAAAGTACAACAACAGAAAGTACGACAACTGAAATCACCACAGAAGAAACTATTACGAAAACATCATCCGAAACAGTTTCTGAGAGCGTTACCCTATTAACAGCGGCAGAACCCGATATACGAATTGATATCCCGAACGACCTTTTTACCGAAAATGGAGATGCATATTTTCTTTCGCTTTATTCCGACGGAACATTTAAAGCTCTTTCGGGTGATGGATGGTTCGCATATTCTTTGGTGGAAACCGTAAACGAGTTTCTTGAAAGAAGCGAGTATTCTCCCGACAGCAGCGAGTATGAACAGTACCGTCTTGAGCTTATGGAAAGGTTTGAGGTTACGGAAAAGGATTTTGGAGATTACGACAGAACAGAATGCAGGATACGCTTGGACTGCGAATATTTCTCCGGAAATAACGAGAAAAAGGATATCGCAAAAACCGTATTCGGACAAGTTATTACCGCCGCAAACGATACAGGCTTGGTGCTTAAAAAGTCGGCCGTTACCAATAAGCCTTGTTTGATTTTTTCTACATATATTGTCAATGAAAATGTTATCGGCGTAACGGCTTTCTATTCCTCGGACGATGACGATAATGATGATGCAAATATCTTTATTAAAGAGGACTTTATTTCGTTTAACAAATGATCTCGGGCTTTTCCGATCATTGCTTGCTTTTATAAATGAACGTTTTTTATGTATAGCTTTGCAAACTTTGGTTTATAATATTCATAAAAACGAAAGGAAATCTTGCTATGAATATTATAACCAAGCCGATAATTGAGCAGGTCATCGGGCGTGAGATCATTGATTCAAGAGGAAACCCTACCGTACTTGCGCAGGTCGTACTGGCAGATGGGACGGTGGGATACGGTACAGCTCCAAGCGGCGCAAGCACAGGTGCGTTCGAGGCTCACGAGCTTCGTGACGGTGATGAAAAGCGCTTCGGCGGCAAGGGAACGCTCGGCGCAGCTTCAAATATAAGCAATGCGATAAGCCTTGCGCTGAAAGGACTGGACGCTTCGGACGTTTTCCTCGTTGACAGCACTCTTATTAAGGCGGACGGAACGGAAAACAAGAGCAAGCTTGGCGCAAATGCGATACTTGCGGTTTCGCTTGCGTGTGCAAATGCGTCTGCAAATTTCTATCATATTCCGCTTTACCGTTTTCTCGGCGGCGTGAACGGGCGAAAGCTTCCGATGCCGATGATGAACATTCTCAACGGCGGCGCACACGCGACAAACAATCTTGACATTCAGGAATTTATGATTATCCCTAAAGGTGCGCAGAGCTTCCGCGAGGGTCTGCGGCAATGCTGCGAGGTCTATCATTCGCTTGCGGCAATTCTTAAGCAGAAAGGCTTGTCAACGGGCGTTGGCGACGAGGGTGGCTTTGCGCCCGACCTTTCGGGTGAGCGTGAGGCTATCGAGCTTATTCTTGAAGCGGTGGAAAGAGCAGGCTATCGTCCGCGCGAGGATTTCGTGCTTGCGCTTGACGCTGCGGCAAGCGAATGGAAGGCTCAGAACGGCTCCAAGGGTTATTTTATGCCGAAAAAGAAGCACCAATGCACCGCGGACGAGCTTATTTCCGAGTGGAGAAGCCTTTGCGACCTTTATCCCATTGCTTCGATCGAGGATCCGCTTGACGAGGACGACTGGGAAGGCTGGAAAAAGCTTACGGACGAACTCGGCGGCAGGGTACAGCTTGTTGGTGATGACTTGTTCGTAACAAATCCCGAGAGAATACGCAAGGGAATTGATATTGGTGCGGCGAATGCTGTGCTTGTAAAGCTCAATCAGATAGGTTCGCTCTCCGAAACGCTGACTGCGATAAATCTTGCGCAGAAAAGCTGCTATAAGGCGGTGATTTCCCACCGAAGCGGTGAAACGGAGGACACGTCCATTGCCGATCTTGCCGTTGCGGTGAATGCAGGTCAGATAAAGACGGGTGCGCCCTGCCGAAGCGAGAGAACGGCGAAGTACAACCGTCTGCTTATGATCGAGGACGAGATCAAAGGGGGAGCGGCTTTATGATAATGGAATATGTATGGGCGTTCGTTATAGGAGGACTTTTCTGTGCGGTGGGCGAGGTGCTTATTGATTACACTAAGCTCACGCCTGCGAGAATACTGACCGCCTACGTTGTTGCAGGAGTTGTGCTTGGCGCGCTCGGCTGGTATCAGCCTATCGTTGATTTTGCAGGCGCAGGAGCAAGCGTTCCGCTGACAGGCTTCGGAGATCGGAAGAGCGTCGTGTAGGGAAAGAGTGTAGATCTCGGTGG
>CAMJES010000163.1 GCA_946404705.1 uncultured Ruminococcus sp.
ACCACCGAGATCTACACTCTTTCCCTACACGACGCTCTTCCGATCTCGGTTCTTCGGGTTGAACGGCTGCTTTTGCATCTGCTTCTTCACGTTCGTTGGCTTTGAGCGTTTCGGCAGCCTCGGCAATAGCTGTGCGGAGCGCGTCCGCCTGCTGACGGCAGGTCATTCCCGAGCTGTTTATGCGGTTGCAGAGGAAGCTTTCATCATCGGCAACGAAGAATTTGCCACATTCCTCGCATCTTCGGAACGCAATGCCGTTTTTCATTATAAGGTCGAATTCAAGGTCAATTATCGCCTTGAAGCTGTCGGGAAGATAAACCTCAACAGGATTATCCGCCATTGCTTCAAGCGCAAATTTCATATCAAGCTCGCCGGGGCGCTTCATTCCGCGCACGAAATCATAAGCGTCCATTGCAAGCTTGTCCTTGATATGATCGCAGTTTTTCGCTTCGGGTACGGACATATCTCCGCCAAGCTTGAACGCCTCGGAAAAACGGCGGTAAACAGCCTTTGCCACCTTCGCGTTCATAAATGCAGAGTTCGGCGTAAGTCCCGGATTGCATACCGAAACGGACGGAAGCTTGCCGCCGCTTATGCCAAGCTCGTTGGCGGCTACGGAGTATGAAACGTCAAAGTATTCCTTGCGTGTTTTGAGCGTCTGTGCAGTATCGGGAGTTTTGTCCTCGTTGGTATCATATATAAATGCAAGCTTGTTGATAGCATATTCCTGTAAACGAACAATGTTCGTCCAACCGTTTGAAGCCTTGCCCGACTTAAACATAGATATGCGGTTGAAAATAGCTTCTTCGTACTTTGTCTTGGGCGAAATACAGCGTACCCAAAGTTCGTCAAGGCTTATCCTTTCGGAGTGGCAGATATATTCGATAATGCAGTCGGTGACTATTTCGGAGTAGTCGCTGCCTATCATAGCTTCAATATACGGATGAGCGGCGCAGATAACGGACTTTGCGTTAGAAACCGTGCTTGCAGGGAGATGCCCCGACTTTTTGGCAGCGCGGCCTGCGTCCATGCATCTTTCCCAGAAATAAGTGAAATCAAATTCGGTAAAATGAAGCAAGGTCTTGCAAAGCTCGAGTTTGAAGAGATTATTGTTGTCCCTCACCGCGAACTGAATAACATTTTCAACCATCCGAAAAAAGCTCCTTTGTGTTTTGGCATACTTACAGATATTCTAATTATACCACACAAGTCTGCAAATTTCAATAGCCGACCGTCAATTTAGGAGAAAAAAGGGGGATAATGTCATAATTATAGAGAGCAAAACTCAATTTTGGCTCAAATCAAATCGAAAAGGCAAAAGAACAACTTTCGAAAACCGCGAAGCGGACGAAAGTTTACGTTAATTCTTGCAGAATTAGCGAAACTTTTTGTCCGCTTCGCGGTTTTAACTACGGATGTTGGCGCTGCAATAATTCCGCATTCCGAATTACGAATTACGCATTAATCTCACCGCCACGTTCATTCCGTCTGCGGCGGCGGACATTATTCCTCCTGCGTAGCCTGCACCCTCTCCGCACGGATAAAGTCCTTTTACATTCAGCGAGCAGAGGTCTTCTCCTCTTGTTATCCTCACAGGCGATGATGTTCTCGTTTCGGGGGCGGTCAATACTGCATTTTTATCCCCGAAGCATTTCATTTTATGCGAAAAATCGACAAGTCCCGTTCTCAGCATTTCGGTGACAAACTCGGGGAAAAGCTTGGAAAGGTCACATTCCGTCAATCCTCTTGCGTATGTTGGGGAAACGCTGCTTTCGGTCAGCGCGCCTTTTCCTGTCAGCAGTCTGCCCACGGTCGAGGCAGGTGCGTTGTAATTTCTTCCTGCAAGTTCAAACGCTTTCTGTTCAAGCTGTCTTGCAAAATCCACTCCGTCAAGCGGCTTTTTCCCAAAATCATCGGGCGAAACGCCCACGACAACTGCGGCGTTTGCGTTTTCGCCGTCACGGGCAAACTCGCTCATGCCGTTTGTAACGACTGTATTCTCCTCGCTTTGTGACGGCACGACTATTCCTCCGGGACACATACAGAAGGTATAGACCCCTCTGCCGTTTTTGCGGTAGGAAAGCTGATATTCGCCTTTCGGAAGATTTGGGTTTCCTGCGGCTTTGCCGTAGAGTGAGCGGTCAACGTCTGTCTGCTTATGCTCAATTCTTGCGCCGACCGAAAACGGCTTCGGTTCGATAAAAACACCCTTTTCAAGCAGCATTTCAAAGGTATCTCTTGCGCTGTGGCCGAGTGCAAGCACGACCGCGTCACAAGGTATTGTTTCTCCGTTCGCGGCTGCGGCACATACTGTGCCGTTTTTTATTATGATATCGTCAAGCTTTGTATTAAAGCGCACCTCTCCGCCAAGCTCTATAATGCGGTTTCTTAGATTTTTTACGACATTCCGCAGCTTATCCGTGCCGATATGCGGTTTTGCTTTCGTGAGTATCTCAGGCGGTGCGCCGAACTCGACCAAGCGCTGTAAGATACGTCTGCACATCGGATCTTTTATGCGTGTTGTGAGCTTGCCGTCCGAAAACGTTCCTGCGCCACCCTCTCCGAACTGTACGTTCGTGCGCTCGGAGAAGCTGCCACCGCTCCAGAAGCCCTCAACCGCTTTTACACGCTCGTCCACGGGTGCGCCGCGTTCAAGAACTATCGGAGAAAATCCGTATTCCGCAAGCGTAAGTGCACAGAACATTCCTGCAGGGCCAAAGCCTGCGACAACGACTTTTTTATCGTTCCTGCAGGCGCTTTTCGGCGGCATTATTTCAATGCTTTCGTCAACATAAGCGCAGCTTTTGTCACGTTCGCACAGCGCCTTTTCCGCTTTTTCATTTCCAAGCTCTATCCACACGGAAGAAACGAGCTTAATATCGCTGTTGTTGCGCGCGTCAAGCGAGGTTTTATGCAGGTGACAAACTTTGACGCCGTTTTTGTCAAGCTTAAGCTTTTTTATCGCAGAAGCGGTGATATCGTCGGCATTTGCCGAAATAGCAGTCTTTATCTGTGAAACAATTATCGCCATATTTTATCCTTATTTTCAAGATTTAAGCGTAAACGTTACTGTCGCCTTAGGCGAGAGCAGTCCGTCCGAGCTTATGCACCATACATCATCGTATGCAGGCGTTGAGAATGTCACGGGCAGTTTATAATCGCGCGCTTCAAGCTCGTAATTGAGCAGATCTATCTGCGAAACAACGTCAATATACGATATCTGATTTATGCTTTCCTCCGAACCGATAAAGAACAGCGTGAAGCCCGAGGTTATGATGTTGTAATCAAACTGCGCTGGAGCGTTTATTATCTGAACAGCGCTGCCCCTTATCGTCATCGCTATCTTGTAAAGTCCCTCGCTCGGACATACGACCGTGATAGTGTCAATGCCGCTGAGGTTCTGATAGTTCTCCGCGAGGAAATCCGAGGCGTTGAACGTAAATACCGAGCCGATATCGACTTCACGCATATCAATAGTTCCGATAGTGATAGCAGGAACATCTTTTATCTCCTCGGCAGGAGCGGCAATTTCAAGCTCGGAAACGGAGAGTTCGAGCTTCTGACGGAAAGCCTCAACGTCAAAGCTTGCAGGAGCGTTTGTTATTGCGACTTCAAGCGGAAGAACCTGCTTTTTGTAAACGGGAATGCTTACGCTGAAGCTTGTTCTGCTGAAAGTGATGCTGTCGCTGCCGCTGAGCGCGATGCCGTCGCTGCTGTATATAGTCGGCTCTTCGGCGGTGTATTCATAGCTTGAAGAGAGAACGCCCATTGTATCAACATAGAAATATGCGCTGTCGATCTTTTCAACATCGTCCTTAGGGCCTGTTATCTCAATAGTATTCGGAGCGACTGCAACGTCATCGTCATCAACGATATATCCGCTTGCAACGTGTATGCGGTCAAGTGAGGGAGAAAGCGTGATCTCTTTAGTAACGACCTCGTCAAAAGAAGCGTAAATATATTCGATAGAGGAACGCGCGTCATCCGCAGGAGTTATCTTTGTAACGGTGAAAGTCCTGCCGTTTACAGAGCTAACGTCAAGCGGCAGACTGTATTCACGCGCGCTTATGACGTTTTCAGCCGAAGCCGATACCTTTATGTCGTCAGCGGAGATGTTACCTATCTGCGAACGGTCGCCCTGAAGATAAACGTCAACCGTTTCAACACTCTGACCAATGACCTTATAGTTATGCGCTTCGGCGTATGTTCCCTGCATCTCGACCGTAACGGGAACATTGTATACGACTTGGTCAATGGTGGGATAAACGCTTATCGAAACGATAAACCATATCACAACTGCGCAGAGTATGGAGAATATTTTCAGCGAAAAATCCTTTTCAAATATCCTGCGGAAGAAATCCGATATCATATCAATTATTTTTTTCACCGGAATTTACCTCCTCTGCATTATCTTTTCTTTTTCTCGAACCGAAAACGGAGCGCTTTTTCTCCGCAGATGAAGGCGGAGTCGGAGTTCGGGTGTATTTCTGCGGCTTTTCGGGGATAAGCTTGCCGCGGAGATATTTTTTCAGACTGTCACGGGAGAAACCGCGTTCAAGACTGCCGTTTTCCGCAATGGATATAACTCCCGTTTCTTCGGATACGACAATAACGAGCGCGTCCGAGTTTTCGCTCATGCCGATAGCGGCACGGTGTCGCGAGCCGAGCGCCTTGTTGATAGTTTCTTCCTTCTGCGGCTTGGGGAGAAAACACGCAGCGGCAAGAATGTAACCGTCACGCATTATGACCGCACCGTCATGCAAAGGCGTGTTTTTCCAGAATATATTTCCGAAAAGCTCCTTTGACGGCCGAGCGTTCAGAAGCGTACCTGTGTCGATCTGTTCGCCGAGCTTGGATTCGCGCTCGATAACGATAAGCGCGCCGGTCGTGGTCGCGGAAAGGTCTTCGCAGGCATCGCATATAGCTTCGATCGCATCATTCCATTTAGCGGAAGCGGTGTCGTTGTTTTCGGGGCTAATGGAAGAGATGAACGGAATTTTTGTCAGCTTTGTGCGGCCCATTTTTTCGATAGCGCGGCGAAGCTCGGGCTGGAAAAGAATTATTACCGCAAGCAAACCGATGTTGAAAACGCTTTTCATAATATAAGCCATAGCTTTCATTTCGAAAAGCTCCATAGCAAGATAAGCGACAAAAAGTACCGCAATACCCTTAAGCAAACCGCCTGCACGGGTTTCCTTAACAATGCTTATGCCCTTGTAAAGGATCACCGCAAGAACGGCAATATCGAGGATATCCCAGAATGTTATCGGTAAAATACTCGTTACAAGCGAGCGAAAAGTATATAGATAATCCAAAACCGGTTCCGCCTTTCAAAAAGAATCATATACTTTAATTATAGCACAACAGTATATATTTTTTCAATAGTAAAGAACAATATTTTTAATGCGGAATTATGAATTCGGAATTCGGAATTATTGCAGCGCTAACGTATGCCGTTAAAACCGCGAAGCGGACGAAAGTTTACGTCCACGCTTTTCAA
>CAMJES010000164.1 GCA_946404705.1 uncultured Ruminococcus sp.
TATCATAGCCGGTGACTGGAGTTCAGACGTGTGCTCTTCCGATCTTGATAGTGGATTTCGGCGACCTGAAATCCGATCTGAAGGCTCTTGCGGATTCATTTGACCATGCGTTTATCTATGAAAAAGGCTCACTTAAACCGGAAACTGTTGCTGCGCTTAATGCCGAAAGCTTCCGCCTTATCGAAGTGGATTTCCGCCCGACTGCGGAAAATTTTGCCGAATATTTCTATAATGTTATGCAGGGCAAGGGTTACAATGTAAAGACGCTCACCGTTTATGAAACCCCCAACAACTGCGCAAGCTACTGTGGAAAGGACTGATAATGTGAGCAGATTTGAAGTTGTCGAAAAATTTGTCAGCATAAACGGTGAAGGACAGCGCGCTGGTCAGCTTGCGGTGTTTATCCGCTTCAAAGGCTGCAATCTGAACTGCGTTTACTGCGATACGAAATGGGCAAACGAACCGTCCGCGCCGTTTGAGGAGCTTACGGAAGATGAAATTTACGATTTTATAAAGTCCACAGGTGTAAAGAATATTACCCTTACAGGTGGAGAACCGCTGCTGCGTGATAATATCTGCACACTGCTTGAACGTCTTGCCGCCGATGATACGCTGAACGTTGAAATTGAAACAAACGGAAGCATTTCTATTGAACCGTTCGCAAGTATTGACAAGCGTCCAAGCTTTACACTTGATTACAAGCTTGGCGGAAGCGGAATGGAATGCTTTATGGAAACGGAAAACTATGCTTTTCTGCAAAGAAACGATACGGTAAAGTTTGTTGTTTCTTCCAAAGACGACCTTGAACGTGCGGCAGAGATAATTGCAGAATATAAACTTAATAAAAAATGCGGCGTTTATCTGAGCGCAGTTTTCGGAAAGATAGAACCTGCGTATATAGTTTCATTTATGATAGAAAAAAGGCTTAACGATGTAAACCTGCAGCTTCAGATGCACAAGTTTATATGGGATCCGAATAAGCGAGGTGTTTGATTTTATGAAAAAGGAATTTGATTATGAAGCAATAAAAGGTCATATCAGAGGTATACTTGAAGCGCTCGGCGAAGATCCCGAAAGAGAAGGACTTCGCGAAACCCCCGACCGCGTTGCACGGATGTATGGTGAGATTTTTGAGGGAATGAAATATTCGAACGCAGAGATTGCCGAAATGTTCAACAAATCCTTTGAGGACGGTTTTTCCGGCAAAAATGACGATATTGTTCTTGTCAAGGATATCGAGGTTTTCTCCTATTGTGAGCATCACATGGCACTAATGTATGATATGAAGGTTTCCGTTGCGTATATTCCGAACGGAAAGGTTCTCGGTTTGTCCAAAATCGCAAGAATTGCGGACATGGCGGCAAAGCGTTTGCAGCTTCAAGAGCGGCTCGGTGCGGATATTGCCGAAATAATCACGCTTGCAAGCGGTTCTCCCGATGTTGCGGTCATGATTGAAGCAAATCATAGCTGCATGACGGCAAGAGGAATAAAAAAGCCCTCCGCAAAAACTGTTTCCACGACTCTGCGCGGTCGCTTTGAAACGGATTCCGCCCTGCAGAACAGACTTTTTATGCAGATGAAGCTGTAATATAGTTGGAGAGTTAGCATGGTCATACTTATAAGCGGCTGTTCACACACGGGCAAGACCTTGTTTGCACAGCGGCTTCTTGAAAAATACAAATACCCGTACCTTTCCATCGACCACCTTAAAATGGGACTTATCCGCAGCGGTCAGACATCCCTTACTCCCGAGAATGACAAAGAACTTACGCCGTACCTTTGGAGCATTGTAAAAGAGATAGTAAAAACTGCGGTTGAAAATGAACAGAACCTTATTATAGAGGGCTGTTACATTCCGTTTGACTTGAAAAAAGACTTTGACGAAAGCTATCTGAGGCATATAGAACACCGCTGTCTGATAATGACAGAAAGGTATATCAAAGAGCATTTTACGGATATCAAATCTCACGCAAACGCTATTGAAAAACGTCTTGACGACAGTTGGCTAAGTGCAGAACAGCTTATTGCCGAAAACTCCGAAAATTTGGAAATGTGCAGAAAATACGGCTGTAAATACATACTGATTGATGAAGAATATAAGTTAGAATTTGACATTTAACGGAGGGAATTTACATGACTAACGAAAAACGTGCGTTAGAAATTATCAATAAGTATAGATTTGATTTTAACAAAATTCCAAAAGCTGAAATACGCAGTTTAATTGAAAATGAAATTTCTGATTATCAAAGCGGAAGCTCCGAATACATACGGGTTTTATGTGGATATTTATTTTGCATTGGTGATAAAAGTGATATTCCCCTGCTTGAAAAAGCCAAATATGAAATTAATATGGATGTTGGCTGTATGATCGATGAGGAATGGATCGAAAGTCTTAAAAACGACGGAAAGGCTGCAGAGTATATCCAAACCCGAAGCGAGATTATTGACAACTTTATTGAATACTACAAAGATTTCTCATCAAGTGATGATGAATATTAATTAAAGGAGAACCATTATGAAAGCACTTGTTTTATTCAGCGGCGGAGTTGACAGCACCACCTGTCTTGCTCTTGCCATTGACAGATACGGAAAGGAAAATGTTGTTGCGCTGTCCGTTTCATACGGTCAGAAGCACACAAAGGAAGTGGAAGCCGCAGACAAAATTGCCGCTTATTACGGCGTGGAATTCATCAAGCTTGACTTATCGGAAATGTTCAAATACTCCGACTGTTCCCTTTTGCAGCATTCGGACAAGGAAGTTCCCCACGAAAGCTATGCTGAGCAGATAAAAAAGACGGATGGATCCCCTGTTTCAACTTATGTTCCGTTCCGAAACGGTCTTTTCATTGCTTCTGCGGCAAGCATTGCTTTATCTAAAGGCTGCGGAGTGATTTTTTACGGCGCACACGCCGATGACGCAGCAGGAAACGCATACCCCGACTGCTCCGAGGTGTTCAACAACGCTATGAACACGGCTGTCTGGGAAGGCAGCGGACATCAGGTAAAGATCGAAGCGCCTTTTGTCGGAATGAACAAGGCAGGCGTTGTAAAAACGGGACTTGCACTTGGCGTTCCTTACGAGCTTACATGGAGCTGCTACGAGGGTCACGACAAGCCCTGCGGAGTTTGCGGAACCTGCATTGACAGAAAAGCGGCGTTTGAAGCTAACGGTGTATCAGACCCGGCATTAAAGTAAGGTGCATAATATGGTAAGAGAAGTCAACGAAAATGAATTGACCGAATTGCTGGAATTATATTTACATTTGCATGAAGAATCTGTTCCCGAGAACACGGAGCATTTAAGACAAACGTGGAACACTATTATTCGGGATGAAAATCATCACATTATCGTTAAAATTGTAAACGGTAAAATCGTGTCTTCATGCGTATGTGTGATAATTCCAAATTTGACAAGAAATGTCAGACCTTATGCATTTATCGAAAATGTTGTTACACACGCCGAATATCGTGGAAAAGGATATGCAACAGAGTGCCTTAACTACGCAAAAGAAATAGCAGAAAAAGCAGATTGTTATAAAATGATGCTGCTTACGGGTTCTAAAGATAGAAAAACGCTTGATTTTTATGAAAAAGCAGGTTACAACAGCACAGATAAAACGGCTTTTATCCAATGGCTTTAACGAAAACTAAGGAGGTTTTTAATATGACAGGCAGAAACAAAGAAGAAACCGAGGGCATCACACTCCTCGGAAATCAGAAAACAAAGTACCCTACCGATTACGACCCAAGTGTGCTTGAAACCTTTATAAACAAGCATCAGGACAACGACTATTTCGTTAAATTCAACTGTCCCGAGTTTACAAGCCTTTGCCCTATCACTGGACAGCCCGACTTTGCGACTATCTATATTTCCTACGTTCCCTCGGTGAAAATGGTCGAGAGCAAATCGCTTAAGCTGTATCTTTACAGCTTCCGCAACCACGGTGATTTTCACGAGGACTGCATGAACATCATTATGAAAGATCTTATCAAGCTTATGGATCCGAAATACATCGAGGTATGGGGAAAATTCACCCCGAGAGGCGGCATTTCCATTGATCCGTACTGCAATTACGGCAAAAAAGGCACTATGTGGGAACAGGTCGCAGTTGACAGACTTACTCACCACGACCTTTACCCCGAAAAAGTCGATAACCGATAAAAATCAAGAGTGGCTCGCCAAAGGGTAAGCCACTCTTTTTGTATATATGCCTTATCGGTTCAAAAGGTTGTTTAAATTATCAGCATAACGTGCGCAATCATGGAAAAGCTGCGTTTTTATATTCGATGATGAACTGCGGATATAAAGCACAATAGCATAAGGCGAATCGGCATATACCACCGCTGCCGCACCGAGCGTATAGAAATCGTCCTGCGGCAGATATCCGTATTTTTCGCAAACGGTGTACTCACGCAATTCATCGGAGAAAAGGTCGTTATGCTCGCTGTTTGCAAGGAATTCTTTCATAAGCGCGCCGTTCTGATGCTTTTCGTTAAAGAAGTAAATATCCTTGAAATAGACCGCCGTTTCCCTTGCGGTGAGCTTGAACCAGTAGTTGTCATCAGTCATTCGCTCATCACGGTTCAAACCCTCGGCAAGCTCGTTAAAGCAGTCATATCCGACATAATTATACAGCATTTTATATGCGGTATTATCGCTTTTTTCAATCGCAGCCTTCGCAAGCTCTTCAATCGTGAACATTGTTCCGACAGGTTCATTGTTTACAAGCTCGCTGCTTGAATTTAGCATTTCCTCGGTCATTTCAAAACTTTTGCTAATGTCTGTTTCTTTGCCGAGAACCGACCTTACATAGGGCGCCTTTATAATGCTTGCCGCCGAGAATGACACATCAGCGTTATATTCGACAGACGCTCCGCTTTCAAGGTTTACATACATAAAGCCTGCATCACCGTATTTTTTGATAAGTACATTGTATAGGTCGTCAAGTGCGTCAAGGATATCCTCGTCTTTTGTATCGATACCCGAAGTAATAATTGTGGACGGTTCGCCCTCGGACATTGTTTCAAACTCAAACTGAGGACTTTCGACCAAAAGCGACATTTCAAGCTGCGGTTTTTCCGGCTCGGTTTGCTGCGTTTCAGATACAGATTCCGCTTCCTGCACAACTGTTGTTTCAGACGAACGCTTTCCTCCGCTGGCAATTACCTTTACAACGGTTTCACCGGGAATATACGCCTCTTCGGGGGCGATGCTCTGCGACAGTATAATGCCCTCTTCATAATCGGTATCGTAATCATATTCAACGTCAAGCGTGAAAAACCTGCTGTAACAGCCGTTGACGTCGTCAACCGTATAGCCAACGATCTTCGGCATTATCTCCTGCACCTCTCCGGGCTTTCGGAATATAAGAATGCAGGCAATCACCGCGAAAGCTATCAGCGAAAGAATAATGATAATTATGCTGACCAGCTTTTCGTTTTTATTCGTCATGGGAAGATCCCTCCTTACCGGAGTATCAAT
>CAMJES010000165.1 GCA_946404705.1 uncultured Ruminococcus sp.
TTTTTCAATGCCGCGCTCACGAAGGAGCTGCGCTGTTGATTTTATCGTAAACATTATTTTCCCTCGATTCGTATGTGCCAAAGCTCGGGACTGCCGTAGAGATTCTCGACCGCCGAGCTGACCTTGTAAACATCACGGCAGTTTTCATAAAGCACGGAGATCCCGTCCGATACGTCAATATTGCACTCTCCATTGACGATATATGTATCGCTCCGTGTATCCGCAGTCCAGCCTTCGCCCGAAAAATCGGCAGGGGAAACATAATCATGCAGCTGATCGGAGAAGATCATAACGGAAACGGAAGAAGCGTTCTCCGCGCCGTATTTCTTTATCTCCTCGGCTTTGACGTCACGCCAGAACACCGCAGGAAGAAACGTCCGCTTGAACGAACCGTCCTCGAGGGCGTTGTAGAGAGTGCAGCTTGCGTTGGTGATCATATCCACCTCACCGCCTTTACAAGATCGGCGATATACAACTGTATCGCATCATCAAGCCGCTGTGCTTCCGATCTCTGTGCTGTTGCAGCATAAGAAACCGAATAGCCGTCCACACTTTCGGACAGCTTCGTGCCGCCCGATTCGCATGAATATATAGTTTCCGCAACTGCACAGCAGGCTTTTTTTATCCTTATCTCCATATCGGGCGGAATACCCGATTTATGGAGGATATAGTCAGTGCGGCTGTCGATGTAGTCGGAAGCACGTTCCGAGAACTGCTCAAAAGCGTTCTCGGAAAGCTTGCTGCCTTTATATTTGTTTTTGTAAAAAGCATAATCTGCGTATGCCATAACATCACTCCTTGGCTGCGGAAATGGCGGAAATGATCTCTGCTTTGGTCTTAGCCGAGCCAAGCTCCACACCGTCCATAGCCGCAAGCTCCCTGAGCTGACTTACCGTAAGGCTTGCAAGCTCAGGTTCGGGCGGAGCTGCAGACTTGCTGTCGGGAATAAAAAGTCCGATATGCTTCATAGCTTTAACCCCCTTAGTTCTTGTGGTGGAGGTAGATACCTGCTGCTCTGTTTTCGTAGATCGCAGCAAGACCGTATGCACGGAAGAAGAACATCCAGCTGTCGCTGAACTGATTTTCTTCGGGAGAAATGACCTTGTTTACCGTGTGCTTTGGATACTGAATGACCGCCGACTTTTCGATGATCATAAAGTTTATATCCTTGCCTGCGGAGGCGGTCTTTGCATAGTAGGTTTCAGCAGCCCAGCTCGGTGCGCTGTCGCCCGTGACCGCTGTATATCCGCTGCCTGATTTTGTATAGTAGTTTGCGTAATTTGCAGACCAGTCGGCAGGTTCGGACTTTGTTACCTCATAATGATCCGTACCCTTTCTGTAACCGCCTGCGGTCTCGCCCTCTGATGTGCCGTCAAGCATATCGATAGCCGTGTAGAAACGTGACTGCGGAACCTTTGAAACTCCTGCAAAGCCGTCAAATACAGCCTTTGATTTGTATGTATCAACATTCTGTGCAAGGTTGTAAAGGGTAGGCGTAATAAAAAGGTATCTGCCCTCGGGGGAAACCTCGTCCTCATCAAGAGTATTCTGTGCGCTTACAAGAGCCGCAAGCACGGCTTCACCCGATGCGAGCGTTCCAGAAGCAGAAGAGATCATCGGTTCGGCGGCATAGGTTGCAAAGCGGAACGCATCAAGCTCGGGAACGGTTTTTGTACGGACAAAATCCGCCGCAAGACTGCCGAACGCAAGACCTGCGGTTTCCTCGTTATCCATAGCGTCAACGGAAAACTTACCGCCTCTGTCATAGTTAAACGTAACAGTTTCGTTTGTAAATGTGGTGTTTCTGCTCACATATCCGCCGTTTCTGCTGTAATCGGCAAGTCCCTCTGTGGAGATCTTCGGGATAATGATCTCGTTTGCGTTTGCGCCTGCCCTGACAAGAGCGGTGCTGCCGTCAAGAATATTGGTGCAGGAGCCTGCTTTGTAGACCTCGTCAAGAAGATCAACGTACTTTTTAAAAAGCGAAATGTTATTCATATCTTTTTACCTCTCTTTATTACTTAATGGCAAGACCCATTACTGCTCTTGCCTGTGCATCCGATACGGTGTCCGCAGCTTTGCTGTGATCCAGTCCCGTATCTATCCTTGCGCCCTCTGCAGGCTGTTCGGAATTTCCGAACAAGAACGCCTTATCTGTCTTGAGCTTGTCGAGCTGTTCGTTAAAGCCGATGAGCTTTCCGTCATCGCCAAGCTTAACGATGCTCTTGTCGATCTGACCTCTGACGATGTCCTTGTCGAGTGCGCCGCTGTCGGCAAGGGCAAGAGCGATAGCGTTGTCGAGCTTCAATGCAGCCGTTTCATCGGCAAGCTTCTTGTTGGCTTCCGCAACGTCCGCCTTAAGCTTCTCAACGTCCACGCCGTCAAACTTCTTAACAGCTTCGGTCAGCTCCTTGATCTTATCCGAAGCCATTGCAAGCTCCGCTTCCTTGTCGGTCAACTTGCTTTTTTCCGCCGCAAGCTCCTGTTCGGACATAGCGACAACCTGCTTGGCGGTTTCCTCGGGTATGCCGAGTTTGGTTAATTCTTCAAGTTTCATTTTGGTATCCTCCTTAAAAAATGGTATAAAAAAAGCAGCTTCAAACGGTGTTTGAAGTGCGTTTTTACGGTATTAAAATGTTATCTCCCATATTGTCTGTTCCGCCTTTTACGGTGGCGTTTCCTGCGCTGCACATATTCAACATAGCAGCCAAAATCCGGATGAGGCGTAAACAGTTTTAAATCGAACATTCCATAATACATTTTCTCAACTCCCTTCGGGTAAAATTAAAAGCACCCTTATTCAGAGTGCTTCAGATTTGTTTTTTTGAAAGACAATTTCATCATAAATATTAACTAAGCGTCTTCCGACATCAGTTAAATTGTTCTGTTCACCATCCATTCCGAACATAACTGATAAATCAGAAATATCACTTCTAAAACATTTCCAATCATCGTTAGAGATCATAATGGAATTGTCATCCAGAATACTGTACTCGGTGCTAAATTCACCGTTGCTTTTAGCAATTTCTATATATTTTTGCAAAAAGTTTAAATCATCATTGTCAAGTTTAAAAGTCATAATATCACACTCCTTATATCGGATTGGTTTGTATTAATCGTCCAGTATCAGGATTAATACTTACTTCACAATGTTCTCCAACAAATTTTTGTGAGTACATTACAGAACCATCAGGATTATGCAACACATTTCCATCTTTATCGTAACTTTTTTTAGGCGGTTGTGCTGTGCCTTGACTTAATGTATTCTGTATTTCTTCTAATGTAACACCATCTCTTTTTTTGCCTGTATGCGGATCCTTGCCTGTTCCAAACACTCGCTCAAGGAAATGATCCGATTGACCTTTGATTTCAATACCGTTTGATGTTTTCTTTCCTATGATTTCTTTTTCAATTCGTTCATGGTATTCCTTATATTTTTCATATCCTGCAAGAGGAGAAAGCATACCACTTTTTACAGAAGTCATATATTTATTCATCAACTGGTATTCAGGAGTATTATTATACATCATTTCATTAAATAATGCAATAGTTTTCGGAGAATTTTCTATACCTAATTGATGCATATATGCAGTATAGGATTTGTTGGCTGTATGATAAGCCTTCTGTGAAACAGATTTACCAAAGCCGTCCACCCTAACACGGGAATTATCGGGAAGAAGCCCCGTAGCCTTTAGATGCTCCGCAAGACGTGCTTCACGGTTTTTCAGAGTAACGGACTTCCGCTCAAACTCACGGTCAAGCTTTGCCTTGAGAACGGGATCCTCTGTTGCCGATCTTGCACCGTCCAGAGCAGAAAGCTCACGCTTGCTTTTCCTTATGCTGCGCTCGTAAGCTCGCTGCTTCTGCGTGTTTTTGTATTCTTCAAGGTTTTCAGCTTTTGAGAATGTCGGCGCATTTGCCGCTGTGGAAAGTCCCTCGAAGTATGGGAAGAACGAGTGCCTGCAGTTCCAGCCGCCCAAGCCGTCGCCCGTGCCGTAACTCGTTGCATCGTAGAAATACGGATACTTGGGATGCCCCTTTTTAAGGGAGTATATCTGACCCTGCCATTCAGCATGAGAGGGGCGTGCGCCAAGATGCGAGGAAACCTCCACCAGCTCGCAGTCCATTTCCTTTGCAAGGTCAAGCTGCATATCGCAGCAGGTCTTGCCGATACCCGTAACGACCGCACGCCGCGCAGCAACGTCAAGCTGATCTGTCCGCCCTGATTCATAGCTTACGCATTTGAGTCCGTCCTGTCCAAGTTTTCGGACAGCTTCAAAGATTGCCTCCTGCGGTGTAAACGCTCCGCTTGCACATTTAAGATACGCAAGGTCAAGAGCATCCGAAAGCTGTCTGTTCGCCGCTGCAGCCGCCGAGTTCGTCAGATTCCGCATCAAGCCGTTAGTGTTCTTCAGTCCTCGTTTGAGAACATCGGAAAACGCCTTGGAGCGTGTGTAGTTCGTCAGCTTTTCACGGTAGTTGTCCGAGAGGATCCCCTCGGCGATAGCCGCCTTGTAAATTACCTCGTCTTCACGGATAGCCGTTTTGACTGCGTCCGTGTAGATCTCTTTTAAGGTGATTTCCTGAACCTTAAGCTTGGCGGCTATCCTTCGCTTGACCTCACGGGCGGAGATAGTGAGCTGATTTGCTTTGTACAGCTGCCATTCTGCTGTGGGTGTAAGGTAGTTTGCCTTTGTGATGCGCCTGCAGATATCGGAGATGATCTCGTCCTGCAGCTTTGACATCAATTGTACCACAGGCTCGGGCAGCTTGTCAAGCTGATTCGGCGTTAGCATTTAAATCAGCCCCCTTTATCCTCCGTCCCCGAAGCCCATCAGCTCGTCATCGGTGAATTCGGTACCTTCTCCGGAGATCTCCGCTATCATTGCTTTGGCTTTTTCTTCGGTTTCACCGTACCATTTCACACGGTATTCCCAAGCTGCCTTTATGCCGTCCCTGACCTCCTGCAGATCTCTCATGCGCTCGGCGTTTTCGTCAATAAGCGGCGACTGGTCGAATATGACCGTGACCTGTGCGTCTGCATTGACCTCGCTGTCTATGTAATTATGACCTATCCAAAGCAGCGTTTTAACAAGACCGTGAAGAAAGCTTTCTACATGAATAAAATGCTTGTGCGCATTCTGGAGCAGCTCCTGCTTGTCGCCTGTGTACTGCGTTGCAGTTACGATAGAACCGCTGTTGAACTGATAATGCTTTGTTCCGAAGCCTACCTTGAAGCTGAGATAATCAAGCTGTGCCTGAACTGCTTCCGCATTGTCCTTAATGCGCAGGTCGGGGTTATGCTCCTGAACGAGCGGCTTGCCGGTATCGTCACCAATGCTTTCCGTAACATAGCAGAACAGCTGCTGATTAACATCATCGGGAGCGATCGGCTCACCGCCTATCATATCGGACATAAGGCTTTTGCAGATCGGAAGAGCACACGTCTGAACTCCAGTCACCGGCTATGATA
>CAMJES010000166.1 GCA_946404705.1 uncultured Ruminococcus sp.
AGAGTGGGCGCATTATAGCCGAGGATTTGTCTATAGGTTGATTAAAGATTAGTATTATTATTCTGCTTGAAAATATTTCCGAGATGTTCCTTATTTAATGGGTTTGTTCTGCAATTTCGTTCGGAAGAATTTGGAAGAAAATATGCAAAAATGCATAAACGAGGAATTATTAAGGTAAAGCGCGGCGTTTCCTTAATCAACGTTTTTTTATAAATAGAATATTTCTTTTTATTGACAATTTCGACAAAATATGATAAAATAATCGTATTAGATGATGAAAAGCATTTCATCATCTGCGATGTATAAACGGAAGTCTATAAATATGTAAATTTTTTTACATTATGAAATTTAGGAAGTGATAAAATGGATTCAAGGAAACTCTCCGCAATTTTTCTCTGCCTTGCAATGTCCGTTTCGGTTTTAGGCGGATGTGCGGCGGATAATGAGCCTGAAAGCTACGATGATTATGTGGTAAATACTGCCGCTGCGCCTAATGAACAAGGTCAAAGCGATTCGGAAACGGGTGCAGGAATATCAAAGGAAGATATAAATGTTGGAGTTTTGTATATATCCGATCCGAGCGAGGGCAGCGGATATTCTTACACTCATGATCTGGGCATACAAGGAATGCAGAAAAATCTCGGCCTTGCCGACAGCCAAATACATCGCGCCATTGTTGATGATTCGGATGCTGCGGCTACCGAACAAGCAATAGATACCCTTGTCGGGGATGGCTGCAACGTTATTTTCACAACGAGCTGGGGTTATATGGAAACTACTGCTGCCTGCGCAGAGAAATATCCCGATGTTTATTTCTCGCACGGAACGGGTTATCTTTCCAACGGCAGGAACTTCACAAACTACTTTGGAAGAATATATCAGGCAAGATATTTGAGCGGCATTGTTGCGGGACTTAACACAGAGTCGGACAAGATAGGATATGTTGCGGCAATGGGAACCGGAAGCTCCGAAGTCACCGGAGGAATTGACGCTTTTGCTCTTGGCGTATATTCCGTAAATCCCGATGCAAAGATATTTGTCAAGGTCACAAACAGCTGGTATGACCCCGACCTTGAATCGCAGTATGCATTCGACCTTCTTGACGAAGGCTGTGATGTTATCACACAACACGCCGACACGGCTTATCCTGCGATAAATGCGGAAAGCAGGGGCGCCTATGCTATCGGTTACAATTCCGATATGAGCAAGGAGGCTCCCGATTCTGTGCTGTGCAGCGTAATATGGACATGGAGCGCTTATTATACCGAGGCTGTTCAGAGCATTATCAACGGCACTTGGGACGGCGAGAACTACTACGGCGGACTTGCTGAGGGACTTGTGGGCATTACGAATACATCTGATTTCTGCAATCCCGAATGTGATGAAAAGGTTGCCGAGGCAACACAGAAGATGCTGGACGGAAGCTTCAATGTTTTTGACGGTGTGATCGAAACAAATACCGGCGAAACGGTGGGAGAGGAAGGCTCTACTCTCAGCGATTCGGAGATAACAGGCGGAATCGACTGGTATTTCAAGACTGTGACCGTGCTTGAATAAAGGAGGAATATGAAATGAAAGTAAGCATACTCGTAAAATTCCTCTGCGGAGCGGTTCTTCCTATTCTTGTTTTAGGCGGAGTGATATACTATATTGCCGAAACGACCTTCCGAAGCTCTGTTTTGGAGCAGGCTGAAAATGCGATGAGAAATACGGCTACCTGCACTCTTGCTGCTTATGAAACCAATTCGGGAGAATACTATATATCCAAAAACGGTGACGTTTGGAAGGGCGGCTACAATATTTCCCTCTCCGACAATCTTATAGACGGTATCGCAGGTGATGACGGAACGGTCGTAACATTCTTTTACGGTGCGGACAGAATAATGACCTCCGCCAAGGACAGCGAAGGCAGAAGACTTATTGACACTCCTGCAGGCGACAAGATCGTTGCCGAGGTGCTTGAAGGCGGTAATGAATATTTCAGCAGCTCCGTTTATATTGACGGAACGGTTTATTACGGATATTACATACCCGTATATCAGGACAGCGGCAGTTCGCCCGTTGGAATGGTCTTTGCAGGGCAGATAAAGGAAAAGGTTGACAGCAGCATAAACAGCCTTATCAGCAAGATACTTGTTGTGGTGTTCGTTATCGCGGCGGCAGGACTGATTTTGGCAGTTTTCGTGGCGATGTCGGTAACAGGCGCTATAAACAAGGGCGTTAATGTTCTTAAGGAGCTTGCTTCCGGAAATTTGTCGGCAGAAGTGCCGAAGAGCATCACACGCCGCAGAGATGAAGCAGGCGAGCTTGCAAAAGCGGTCGCTGAACTGAAAAATTCTCTTACGGATATCATCTCCCGACTTAAAGCAAACTCGGATTCGCTGTTAAATGCATCGGAAATACTCAATAATATGGCGGCAAGGACTATGGATACTCTTGGCTGTTTTGAATCTGCCATTTCGGATATGACCTCGGGCGCAAACAGGCAGGCTGAGGAAATGAACAGCGCAGGAAACAGCGTATCTGTAATGAGCGGCGTTATCAGCACTACCACGGAGGAGATCGCTGCGCTTAACGAAAACTCCGAAAGTATGCTTAAAAACAGCGATACAGCTGCGGTAAATCTTAAAAATCTGCTTGACGTTAACAGCAGAGTAAGAGATGCTATTGATATAATCGGCGAAAGCACGGCTCAGACGGACAGATCGATAAATGAAATAAGTGCAGCTGCAAAAATGGTATCGGATATAGCCGAGGAAACCTCTATCCTCAGTATCAACGCCAATATCGAGGCTGCAAGAGCAGGCGCTTACGGACGCGGATTTGCCGTTGTTGCTTCTCAGGTCAGAACACTTGCGGTGGAATCGACCAAGTGCGGAAAGCAGATCCAAGAGCTTGTTGAGCGTCTTACCGCGGATTCCGCTCTCACTATGAAAACGATGAAGGAAACCAAACAGATCATCACCGACCAGAGTGCAAGCATGGAAAATACTGCCGCTGCGGTCAGCGAGGTCATCACAGGTATACATTCATCCGCTGACAGCATACGCATAATCGAAAAGCATACTGCGCAGCTTGAAAATGTTCGCGCGGATATTGTAAAAATTGTCGATGATCTGACTGCTATTGCAGGAACTACCGCCGAGCTTTCCAACAGAACCAGCGGAGAAACTGCGGAGATGTCCTCGGGATTCTCGCAGATAGATCATTCCGCTGCTGACCTAAAGCGAATTGCCGATGAGCTTTCGCAATGCGTAAATGAATTTAGAATTTAAAGTAAATATCCTGCCGCTCTTTGACGAGGCATACGAAAGGGTACAGCTGCTCCGGAATATAAACCTTGCGGAAATCGATGTGAATATGTTCAAGGCGATAGATAACTACCGCGTCAATGACGGCTGCGGTCTGTTCCGCGGACGTCAGATCCTGCCTTTTGAGCATTTGTCAAGATTTCAGAATGACCTTATAGATTGATTATCCTGCTCCGGCATTTTGTCGGGGCAGTTTTTTGGTGCCAACCTATTTGTTCAGAGCATTAATAAGTTTTTTTATATATGCATATCATTTTAGTCGATACGCTGAAATTCCGAGCAAAAACATTGACGAAAACAGCCGCAGCTGATAGAATATTTGTATAAAACTTATGGTTCGGCAGGTTTACGAAAATGAAAAAGAAAAAGTTTCCCGGAATTGGGGCAAGAATAGTTAAATCGGGCGTCGGCGTACTGATATGTATGCTGATATATTTTCTGAGAGGGAAGTCGGGTATGCCGTTTTACAGCGCTCTTGCGGTGTTATGGTGTATGCGGCAGTATTCAAAGGATACTAAGGATATGGCTCTGCAGCGAATGATAGGAACGTTTATCGGCGCGGTTTACGGACTTATCGTGCTGCTTGTGATAAGTCTTTTTGAGAATGTAAATGTAATGGTCGTATATTGCGTATGCTCGCTGCTAATTATCCCGATAATTTACACGACCGTTCTTATCAACCAAAAGAATGCTTCGTTCTTTTCCTGCGTGGTGTTTTTAAGCATAACCATAACCCACAGCTTTGACAGCAATCCGTATCTTTTTGTGCTGAACCGTGTGATCGATACGCTGATAGGAATTGCGGTCGGGGTGATACTCAATCTTGCAAATCCGCACAGAAAGAGGGATAACGACACTCTTTTCATCAGCGGCATAGACGCTGTTCTTGTATCCGAGGGCGACACGATGATACCTTACAACAAGGTGGAGCTTAACAGGCTTATTTCCGAGGGCGCGAGGTTTACGATATCGACCACGCGAACGCCTGCTTCGCTGATCACGCTTATGAACGGCGTTGAGCTTAAGCTGCCCGTTATTGCGATGGACGGAGCGGTGCTTTATGACATAAAGGAAAACCGCTATCTTGAAAAAGAGCCGCTGGACGCGGAAATAAGCAGGCGCGCGGAGAAGATAATTGCCGATATGGGCTGTCATTGTTTTGTAAATGCGCTTTATGACAACACGCTTATCATCTATTACGGAGAGCTTGTCAATGAAGCGGAGAAAAAGCTCTTCGATACGCTTATACGGTCGCCGCTGCGCAATTATACCGATATAAGCTTTCGTACGGAAAACACAGAGGTGCTTTACCTTATGGTAATAGACACGGACGAAAGGATCGACGCTCTCCACAAGGCGCTCTGCGACGGCGATATTGCAAGGGACACAAGGATAAATCTCTCCAAGTCTGTCGAATATTCCGGTTACACATACATAAAGATATATTCGCTGGGTGCAAGCAAAAGGAATATGACGGAGAAGCTGAAAAAGTATGTCGGTGCGGAAAAGGTTGTGACATTCGGAAGCGTTGAGGGAGAGTATGATATTTACATTGACGATGACGGCGGAAACTCTGCTGTAAAAACGCTGAAAAAGCTTTATGAAGGCTGAATAATCACCCCTATGGCGAACTGATTTTTGTCTGCAAAAGGATAAAAATCAAGGTTGTCATAGGGGTGTTTTTTTAATTTTGCGAAAAGTTTATCCGTTCAATATGAAGTGTTTGTAAAGTCGGGTGTAAACCTTCGTAAACTTGATTGACTTTGAAAATTTACCGTGATAATATAAAGCTGTCAGATCAAAAAGGATTTGTAAATTTTAAAAGGAGTGTATTTCCAGATGAAAACACGAAAGATCTTAACTTGTATGTTAGCCGGAATAATGAGTATTTCCGCGCTCGCAGGCTGCTCAAGCACCGCACAGCAGGACAGCACATCTACAACAAAGGCAGCCGATACTGCTTCCGCCGAACAGAAGACAAACGCAGACACATCTGCAGCAAGCACCGAGGCTTCCGATGAGCAGGTAACGCTCGATATGTATTTTCCCGTTTCGGTAGGCGGCGGCCCCGATGTTCTTATCAGCAATCTTTGCAATGAATTTCAAGATCGGAAGAGCGTCGTGTAGGGAAAGAGTGTAGATCTCGGTG
>CAMJES010000167.1 GCA_946404705.1 uncultured Ruminococcus sp.
ACTTCATCTGGTGTCATGAGCTCCCGCCCTGCGAGCTGATAGTTTGTTGAGTAATTGCCGTTTCGACCTCGTGAACGTCCATAGGTGTTTGTGTCGATAGTTTCTTTGCCAAGTAGTTTAGAAACATATTCATGGGTACTTTGCTCATTGCCGCCGAGATAAAGGAACTCGTCGCAGTTACCAACAATACTTTCCCATTGCTTTTCAAACAAGGCTTTGAGCTGAGCCATATTCTGTATAATGATTGATACCCAAACACCACGAGAACGCATTACAGACAGGATTTTGTCAAAGTCATCGGGCAAGCTGACATTGGCAAATTCGTCCATAAGGAAATGAACAGGTACGGGCAATGCACCCTTGTAGATTTTATCTGCCGTGTAGAACAAAGATTGAAAGAGCTGTGAATAAAGCATTGATACAAGAAAATTAAAGCTTGTATCATTATCGGGGATAACTGCAAACAAAGCCGTCTTTTCTTCTCCGAGCTTTTCCAAATCAAGCTCATCACATATAGTCAATGATGCAAGACTGTCAAGATTGAATTTATCAAGTCTTGATATAAGGGTAATTTGAATAGATTTAAGAGTTTTGTTGGAGCCTGAATGATAGCTGCGGTAGTATTTCACGGCTATATGTTCAGGGTTTCTGCTTTCTAACTCATTAAATAGTGAATCAAGCGGACTAAATGATTGTTCTTCTTCATCATCAATAGCTCCTGCTCGTATCATTTCCATTACCATTGCAAAATTCTGTTCTTCTTCGGGAGCCTCATAATGCAGAAAAAATACAAGGGCAAGTAATAGCGTCTGTGCCAAGTTATCCCAAAAAGGATCACTATTCGTTGAGTTCTTCGGTGTTGTTGCCTTAAAGAGATTGGTTACAAGCCTTTGCACATCATTATCTGTTTTGAGATATACAAATGGGTTATAGCAATCACTTTGCTCCATATTGATAAGGTCGAGTACGAGAACTTTGTATCCTTCATCAATTAACATTTGACCGCAATCACGTAGAATTTCGCCCTTCGGGTCTGTAACAACAAAGGAACAGTTACATTGCATAAGGTTAGGCTTTGCGTAGAAAAATGTTTTACCTGCACCTGAGCCACCGCAAACAAGAGTATTTAGGTTTCGCCTGTGCTTTTTATTGTTAAGTCCGATAGCAACATTCTGTGTCATAATCTTGTTATTGTTTTCAGGCTTTTGGTGATATTTCTTGTTTACCTTGTTTGCATCTCCCCATTTAGCAGAGCCGTGTTCTTCGCCTTTACGGTAATTGCGTAGGCTTGAGATAATAACGCAAATTACGAGGGCATAGATTAAAAGCAAAATGAGGACAGTTTTTAAGCTGTCCTCACATAAGCTAATATCAAATGGATTGTTAATTGCGTTTGCTAATGCAGGGATAATCTCTGCAAGTCCGCCGTGTACTGACGGAGCAATACACAAGCCAAGCCATATTACAGGAGCAATACCGAGAACGGAAAGAATAATAATAGCCTGTTTATCATTCTTATCTCGCACAGCAATCCGACCTTTCAAGAACTTTAATCTTTTTCAAAGGTGCTTTGCCAACTTTTACGATAAGCTCATCAATGGAATCAACGGCTTTGCCGTTTTTTAATTGAGCAGTTCTTTCGTCATTCAAAGACCTTATTAAAAGGCTCTGTTCGTCATCGTTAAGTACAAGATAGTATCGTTCTTCTTTCACGGATAGTTACCTCCTATCTTGTCTGTTCCTGTGTTTTCGGCTCCTTGTCCTTTGCTTTGTTCATTTCAACATAAATGTCTTTGCTTACGGAATAAACGCTGTCATTTGCCATTGTAAGCATCGTGCGAACATCTTTGTTTTCCATACCGTTCCACATTGTTTTGGCACTCGCAACATTTATATCGGAGTTATCAATGCCGTACTTTTCACAAAGCATATATGATGCACATACAGCAGACGGAATACACTCGGTACGATTGTATTCATCACTGTTGTTAGCAATTTCTGCAAGTGAAAGCTCTCTTGCAATATCCTTGAACATAGCAATCGTATCGGAATGTCTTTTAATCATAAGAGTTTTGCTCTTATCATCAAAGTATGCCGTTGAGTTATTGATAGGAAGTTCATCAACTGCTGACTTGTTTAACGGTGTTGCATTAAGCATAGCCTTAACAAGTGCCTTTGGTGAATGGTCAAAAGACTTTGCAGGCTGTGGCTGAGCATTGGTCTGTGAAACATCAAATACATATTTGACATTGTATGATGTTCTTTGCTCACCGTTTTCATCAACATAATCGTGAGGCTCAAGAATTTTAATTCCTTTTTCGCCTTTGTTGATTGATGCGTCAAGCTCTCCCCACGAATTTGCGGATTTGAGCTGTGTTGCGTCAGGGCATTGTGCCATAATCAGCAATGTGTTTGATACGGTGTACCTTTCCATACGGGACTGAAAATGAAGATACTCCTTAAAGTGTTCATCATTCTGCATCATATCCGTAATGGAATTGTCGATAATTTCGTAAGCCTGTTCTTTTTCGGCTTTTTTGCGTGCCGCAAATTCCTCCTTGCTCTCACGCTTTTTGAATGTTCTCTGTTTTGGTGTGTAAGACATAAATTATCTCTCCTTTGGTTTTTTATTTTTAATTGGTTTAGGTTGCTGATGCTCTGTTACGGCAGGCTTTTTGTCTGCCTTTGGCTTTTCATCAACAACAGGGGTTTGCTTATCCTGCTCTTTCTGTTGCTTAATCTGCCGTCTGTACTCGTTAAGTTTCTCTCTAACTGACGGTTTCTTATCTTTTACAACAGTACCCTCGTTAGATAATGTACTTTCCCCGATAGAGCCGTTCTCGGACGGAGGGCTTTTTTCCGTCTGAGGTGTAAAAGGGTTTTCTCTTTGGATAGGCTTATGTTCGCTCTCATCAGCAGATTTTTCCGAACTGTTCTCGGCAAATATTTCGTCAAAAAATTCATTGTTTTCCGATTTGTCGGTTTTTTCTTCTGCTTTCTTTTTGCGTTCTTCAATAGCCTTTTCCGATTGAGATACAATGGTACCCTTATCAACAGTAGCAAGGTCAAATCGGTCAATAATTCTTTGAATTTTTGACGCATCATCAGCTCTTGCGATAATATCAACAAAAGCATTTTTGTCCTTGTTGTTTTTGTCACGCAAAACGGTATAAAGGACACCGTATTTCTTTGCGTGTTTTGTGAACTCTTTGAGGTCTTTTTGTTGCACCGTGTAAACTTTAAGTTCCTTGCCCGACTTAATCATATTTGTAAGTCTTGCCTTTCCCTTTGTTTTCTGTTCCTGTTTGAGAGCAGAAATTAGAAGTACGGCAATACTCTTTGCCGCCTCGCCGGATACTTTAGCTACAACCTCAAAGCCTTCAAGGGACAGCCTTACAACTTGTTCGGCTGCATCACCTGAACTGTTCATCAAGTCTTTCCTCCTTTGATTTGTATTTACGCTCCTGCTTATTCTCATCTTTTTCAATCTGCTGAACTTTCTCCTCAACAATGTGGGAACGCTCGGCAATATCATTGCAGAGATTAAGCTCGTTGCGTAGTTTTTTGAGCCTTGCGGATATGTCGGATATTTCTTTCTTAATCTGTGAAAGCTCAACCTCACTTATGTCCTTATGACGCATTTTGTTTCTCAGGTGTTTTCTTTCATCTGTTAAGGTTTCAATTTCCTTTTCCACAGACTCTTTATATGAGAAAAGCTGTTCGGAAGTATCAATATGATTCTTTCCGAGCAGCTCTGCCTCCTGTGAATATTTATCTACCTTCATCAAATCCTCACGGAGAAGATAATGAAGTCTGTTATACTCTCTTGTTTTCTGCTTTTCGTTAGGTTTATCAAACGCACCAAGCCGATAACAGTAATAGAGATATAGGTTATATAGACTGCCTTTTGCTTTAAGCGGATTAAATTCTTTGTAAGGAACATAATGTGCCTTTTGAAACGGCTTTGCGTTCAAGCTCATATACAAAGCGTTTTCTGCAACTCGTTCCTGTATTCTAATGTTTGTATAGTTTTCTCCGAGCCTATATAACCTAACGGGTTGTTTCCAACCGTCAGCAGTAACAGACCAATATTTGAGAGTAGGACTAATTCTGTATTTATATCCCATTTTTGAAAGATACCTTTTGAATTCCTCCATTGTTCTGCTATGCTCAACAGCCTCGTCAACGGCAAAGCGAACAAGATTTCTTCTTGTGGGAATACCCGATTGTTCTTTTACACTTTGTTTATCCTGCAAAGTGATAAAATCAGGCTCGTTGTTTCTGTCGGGATTTTCAATAACAAACAGTCCGTACTTTCTGCATATTTCATCTGCTATATGATGAAAATAAAACCAAGCCTTTTCCCTATTGGCTAACCTTTTACCGTCAACAAGTGAAACAGAGTTAATGACATAATGGCAATGCAAACATTTTGTATTCAAATGTGTAGTAACAACAATTTGAAATCTCTCGCCCCAAACCTTGTTTGCAAATTCAATACCGATTTGATGAGCAAGGTCGGGAGATAGTTCGTCAGTATTCTTAAAGCTGATATATCCGTGATAGGCTTGTATGCCGCCCGTCTTGTTATATTGCTCTTTAACCATAACGAACTGCTCACGAGCTTTATTTGCGTTGCAGTTAATACCTGTTACGAATAATTCCTGTTCCGTTTTTTCTTCGTCTTTGGCATATTCCAAAACATCTTTAAGTGCCTGCCATTCAGTATTAGAATATTTAGGCTTGCGTGTTTTTTCTTCATCTTCGGCATAGTCAAGAACACGGTCAAGTCTGTTCGTTACCTTCCATAATTTCGTTACTGCCACTTGTCATCATCTCTGTCGGGTTTGATGTACCACTCATACAAATCTTCTTTGAGCTTTTCAACACTTTCAATCGTCTTATCAAGTTTAGGAACATCAATAAAATTGAGTGCATTTGCCTTTGCAGAGATTTGGTGCAAACTGTTACTCATTGAAGAAAGATAACGCAAAGCATCATAGAATTCTTTTTCAGGCTTTGGCTTTGGAATAAAACCAAGAACAAGCATACGAACAAGAGCAGAGTCGGTGAGGCAACATTTCTTTGCCTTTTCCTTTAACACTTCGTTCTCCTCTTTGTTAAAACGGAACTGCCTTATGATGTTTCTTTGCATTTTTCTTCCTCCTTCTTTTTGTTTTCCTGTTGAGAAATTTTTTCAAGCTGTGCCTCACTTTCTCTGTTGATTTGAACAAGGCACATAGTAACTATGCCTGCCATTCCTCCAAGAATAAATGTGATAAAGAATATTAATACTTTCATTATAATTTTTCCTCCTGTGATTTGATTTTGTAAAAAGGGTTTTAGGGATTTATCCCTAACCGGCATTTACTGTTTGAAATTACGAATGTAATTACAAACAGTCTGCTGGTTAAGAC
>CAMJES010000168.1 GCA_946404705.1 uncultured Ruminococcus sp.
GGAGTTTCGCTTCTGCGGAAGCGACAAGGGGCTGCTCGCCCCCTTGACCCCTCGCCACCCTTTAAACAAAGCGAAATTCTTGCAGAATTAACGTAAACTTTTGTCCGCTTCGCGGTTTTAACGGCAATTGTCAGCGCTGCAATAATTCCGAATTCCGCATTCCGAATTCCGAATTAAACCTTTACTCTCCGACAAGCTCTCTATAAAGTCCGAGGTAGAGTTCAGCCGATGTATCCCAGCTGCAGTCGGTCGTCATCGCTGTATGCATAATGTATTTCCAACGCTTCTTGTCGTTGTATGCTTCGCGCGCACGTCTTGTTGCATCAAGCATATCGTGTGCGTTATAGGTCTTGAAGGTAAAGCCGTTTCCGTCGTCGTTTCCTGCGTCCTTGATGCTGTCGCGAAGGCCGCCTGTTTCACGGACGATAGGAATTGTACCGTAACGCAGCGAGATCATCTGCGCAAGTCCGCAGGGTTCACTCTGCGAAGGCATAAGGAACATATCAGCGCCTGCATAGATCCTTCTTGCAAGTGAAGGTACAAATCCGATCGTTGCGCTTACCTTGTCGGGATGTCTCCAAGCCATTTCCTTGAAGAAGTCTTCATAGATCTTTTCACCCGAGCCGACAATAGCAAACTTATAGCCGAGGTTTATCATATCCTCGAAAACATATTTGATAAGGTCGATACCCTTATGCGAAACGAAACGCGTTACAATGCCGATAACAGGCTCGTCGCCGTCCTGAAGATTAAGCTCGGAAAGAAGTGCTTTTTTACACTCTTCCTTGCCCTTTGTATTCTTGACGGTGAAGTTCTTCGGGATAAGCGGATCGGTTTCGGGGTTATAGAGTGCTGTATCAATTCCGTTGAGGAAGCCGCAGAGCTTATACTGCTTATTGGCAAGCGCTCTGTCAAGTCCGTGCGAATACCACGGGTCAAGGATCTCCCAAGCATAGCTCGGAGAAACGGTCGTGATCTTGTCAGCTGTTTCGAATGCGGCTTTCATAAGGTTTACGCAGCCATCATATTCAAGCAGTTTTGTATGGTACATCGGGATTCCGAGGACCTCGTTGAGTACCTCCATGCCGTATTTGCCCTGATACTGGATATTGTGGATAGTGAAAACGGTCTTGATATTGTCAAAGCCGTACTGATATTTATAGAAAACATTATAATAAACGGGAACGAGTGCAGTCTGCCAGTCGTTGCAGTTTATAACGTCCGGTTTCCAGCCGATATATTTGAGCATTTCCATGATCGCTCTTGAGAGGAACACGAAACGCTCGCAGTCGTCATAGAAGCCGTAAAGTCCGTCACGTCCGAAATAGTATTCATTATCAAGGAGATAGTATGTTACGCCGTTTACAACTCCCTTGAAAACGCCGCAGTACTGTTTTCTCCAGCTTACGTCAACTGTGAAGTTTGTGATGAATTCCAGTCCGCTGCGAAGCTCGGGCTTCACGTTTTTATAGAGAGGAAGAACCACTCTTGCGTCATGACCTGCTTTTGCAAGGGCAGCAGGGAGTGAGCCTGCAACATCTGCAAGTCCGCCCGAAGCTGCATAAGGGAGTGCTTCCGAAGCTGCATATAAGATCTTCATTAAAAGACATCCTTTCAATAATTATGGATATGCTGTTCATTGCTGCAGTCAGAACACATCTGCCGCAGCAATATCGGCATTTGAATTTTCGGTTTTTGCAGGCTTAGATCTCTGCGCCCTTTCCGAGGTAAAGCGGATAGTTCTGTGAGCCTGTGAGCATACGCATATCGCCGATCTTGACGTTCTTATCGGAAACTACGCAGGAAAGCTCGCACTTTGTTCCGACCTGCGTATCCTGCATAAGGATGCAGTTCTTGATAACAGCGCCCTTGCCGACCTTAACGCCGCGGAAGAGAACGCTGTTTTCAACGGTACCTTCGATGATACAGCCGTCACCGACAAGCGAGTTCTTCACCTTTGCGCCGATGCCGAACTTTGCAGGAGGATTATCTCTAACCTTTGTATAGATCGGGCGGTTTGCGATAAAGAGCTTATCTCTGTTTGCGGTGTTGAGGAGGTTCATGTTTGCCTTGTAGAAGGTATCCATGGAAGTGATCTTGCTGAAATAGCCGTCAAAACGGTAAGCGATTATCTTATAGTCGTGTGTTCTTGCCTGAAGAATATCCTTTTCAAAGCTTACAAGACCTCTTGAATTAGCTTCAAGAACGAGGTTCTTAAGGAATTCCTTTGAAAGAACGAACATATTGAGCGAAACGTTGCAGGCACCGCTTATGTACGGATTTGTGAGAACGTCAACAATTCTTCCGTCATCGTTGATGCCGAAAACTGTTGCGCATTGAGCCTGCTCTGCGGAAAGAACATCCTTAGCGTAAACAGCTGTGATATCTGCGCCCGATTCGATGTGTGCGTCAACTATGGGAGCATAGTCAACGTTTGCGATAACATCGCAGTCGGAGAGAACTACATAATCAGCCTTGGAATTTTTGATGAAATCCCAAACGCCGTAGAGAGCTTCAAGTCTGCCTCTGTACATACCGCTTGCAACGTGGCTGAACGGAGGGAGAAGGTGAAGTCCGCCGTTTTTGCTTGCGAGATCCCATTCACGACCTGAGCCGAGGTGGTCAAGAAGCGACTGATAGTTGGATTTTGTAATAACGCCGACTTCGTCGATTCCGCTGTTTACCATGTTGGAAAGGGGGAAGTCGATAAGTCTGTAACGTCCGCCGAAGAGAACGCTGCCCATTGTTCTTGATTTTGTAAGATCGGGAATAGTGCTGTCATGCATATTTGAGAAAATAAGTCCCAAAACATTTTTATTGCTGCTCATCTCAAAGTTCCTCCTGTTTTAAACATTTTCCGAAATAATCTGCTTCGGAAGAACCTTTGCATTTTCGGAGATCTTGATATTATGGCCTACAACTGCAATGCCCCAGTCATCTCTGTTGGAGAACGTTTCGGGACGAGCGCCGATCTGTGCGCCGCTGCCTACTTCGCAGTTTTCGCCAACGATAGCATACTCAACGATAGCGCCTGATTTGATTACAGAACCGGGCATAATTATCGAGTCGGTAACTGTTGCGCCTGCTTCGATCTTAACGCCCTCAAAAATAACGGAGAAATCGACTGTTCCTTCAACAACGCAGCCGTCTGTTACCATTGAATTTTCGATAACAGCGTCCTGACCTATGTACTGAGGAGGCATGATCGGGTTTCTGGAATACATTTTCCATGACGGATCGTAAAGGTCGATAGGAATGTTCGGGTTGAGAAGATCCATGTTAGCTTCCCAGAGGGAATCGAGCGTTCCAACGTCCTTCCAGTAGCCGTCAAATGCGTAAGCAACGAGCTTTTCGCCAGCTTTCATCATGTTCGGGATGATAGCCTTTCCGAAGTCCTTGTCTTCGGCTTCGTTGTTTTCATTTTCGATAAGGTACTGCTTGAGCTTCTTCCATGTGAAGATGTAGATACCCATTGAAGCGAGCGTGGAGCGCGGATTTTTCGGCTTTTCCTCAAAGTCGATGATCTCGCCGTTGTCGTTTGTGATCATGATTCCGAAACGTGAAGCTTCCTCCATCGGAACGTCAAGAACAGCGATAGTAGCGTCTGCGCCGGTCTTCTTGTGGTGAGCGAGCATATCGTTGTAGTCCATTTTGTAGATATGGTCGCCGGAGAGAATTACAACATATTCGGGGTCGTATCTGTCAACGAACGAGATGTTCTGATAGATAGCGTTTGCCGTGCCTTTGTACCATTGTGCGCCGAGAGCGGTCTGGAAAGGCGGAAGCGAGTGAACGCCGCCGTTCATCTTGTCGAGATCCCAAGGCTGACCGTTTCCGATGTAGTCGTGAAGCACGAGCGGCTGATACTGAGTGAGAACGCCGACTGTGTCAATACCGGAGTTTACGCAGTTGGAAAGCGGAAAGTCGATGATCCTGTATTTACCGCCGTAAGGAACGGCAGGCTTTGCCATGTCGTGTGTGAGAGCGTATAAGCGGCTTCCTTGACCGCCTGCAAGGAGCATTGCAACGCATTCTTTTTTAGTGTACATTCATTATTCCTCCCATGGATTTACTTTTTTATTTTTTCAGGGGATTTTTTGTTCGTCTTTGCTGTGCTGCCCTTTGCCCCTGTTTTGGTCGTCTTGGATTTTGCCGTGCTTGACTTTGCTGTTTTGGAAGCCGTTTTCTTTGCGGAAGTTCCTTCGGCTGCCTTTTCCGTGCTTGCTGCGCGTTTCTTGGCAGGAACGAACTTGAACAGCATTGCGGAAAGCGGAGGAATATCAATAGCTATCGACTGATCGTAGCCGTGCATTGAGAAATCCTCGGTTTTCTTTTTCTTGTTGTTTACGGTTCCGTTTCCGCCGTATTTAACATCGTCGGTCGAAAGTACCTGCTGCCAGTAGCCTTCCTTCGGGACGCCGATACGGTAGTTTTCACGCTTGACCGGGACGAAGTTGCAGACGACAATTACCTCGTTTCCCTCGTCGTCGATCCTGCGGAACGAGATAACGCTCTGGAGGTAGTCGTCATGGCATATCCACGAGAAGCCGTTCCAGTCGTTATCATTCTGCCAGAGCGGAGAATTGTCGAGGTAGAACTTGTTCAGATCCTTGCTGAACTGCTGTATCTGAGCGTGTATAGGCTCGTTCAGAAGCTGCCAGTCAAGTCCGCGTTCATAGTTCCATTCGTTCTCCTGAGCAAATTCGTTGCCCATGAAGCTGAGCTTCTTTCCGGGGTGCATTGCCATATATGTCATAAAGGTACGGAGTGTAGCATATTTGTCCGTATTGTACATACCGCTCATCTTGCGCCAGAGCGAGCATTTTCCGTGAACGACCTCATCGTGTGAGATCGGGAGGATAAAGTTTTCGCTGAAGCAGTAGAAGAACGAGAATGTGAGCTTGCCATGGTTGTTCGCGCGGTAGATAGGATCAAGCTTCATATAGTCAAGGCTGTCGTTCATCCAGCCCATATTCCACTTGAAGTTGAAGCCCAAGCCGCCAACATCGACAGGCTTTGTAACGAGCGGCCAAGCGGTCGATTCCTCTGCGATCATGAGCGTGTTCGGATTTCTGCCGAAAACTGCTGTGTTAAGGTTTCTGAGGAATTCAACGGCCTCATAGTTTTCATGTCCGCCGTCCTTGTTGGGACGCCATTCGCCGTCGCGCCTGTCGTAGTCAAGATAAAGCATTGATGCGACCGCGTCAACACGGAGTCCGTCAACATGGAATTTTTCTATCCAGTAGAGCGCGTTGGAGATGAGGAAGGAGCGCACTTCGTTCCTGCCGAAGTCGAAAACTCTCGTTCCCCATGAGGTGTGTTCTTTTTTGAGCGGATCGGTGTATTCGTAGCAGCAGTCGCCGTCAAATTCGAAAAGGCCTGC